>NZ_JACLIC010000036.1:0-176672 GCF_019748695.1 Paenibacillus cucumis (ex Kampfer et al. 2016)
TCGCGTACGTTTCGTTTCGAATCTAGTTTTCAAGGAGCAATCCTTGTACAACGTTAAGATTGTCTTTGGAGAGATACCCAAGTGGCTATAAGGGGACCCTCTGCTAAGGGGTTAGGCTGAGTAATCGGTGCGAGGGTTCGAATCCCTCTCTCTCCGCCATCTTTACCTAAGGATGGACAAGCAATCGAAACATTTATAATATGGCGGTGTAGCTCAGCTGGCTAGAGCGTACGGTTCATACCCGTAAGGTCGGGGGTTCGATCCCCTCCGCCGCTACCATATTACCCAGGAGGCTTAGCTCAGCTGGGAGAGCATCTGCCTTACAAGCAGAGGGTCGGGGGTTCGATCCCCTCAGCCTCCACCATATACGCCGGTGTAGCTCAACTGGTAGAGCAACTGACTTGTAATCAGTAGGTTGGGGGTTCAAGTCCTCTCGCCGGCACCATTAATGCCTGGAACCGTGGTGTAGTTGGCCTAACATGCCTGCCTGTCACGCAGGAGATCGCGGGTTCGAATCCCGTCGGTTCCGCCATTAATCTAAAATTAAATACGGCTCGGTAGCTCAGTCGGTAGAGCAGAGGACTGAAAATCCTCGTGTCGGCGGTTCGATTCCGTCCCGAGCCACCTTTAATTCTTGGAGGATTAGCGAAGTGGCCAAACGCATCAGACTGTAAATCTGCTCCCGTACGGGTTCGGTGGTTCGAATCCATCATCCTCCACCAGTTTTGAGTCATTAGCTCAGTTGGTAGAGCACCTGACTTTTAATCAGGGTGTCGAAGGTTCGAATCCTTCATGACTCATCTTTAAATAAAGAGTGATCGATCATAATAATGATCGATCACTCTTTTTGTTTACACTGATATATTCAAGAATTGTGGATACAGAGCAGTAAACATCAAGATATGATAAAATGATGATAAAAATAAAGCAGAGTGGTGAAGTTCATTAGATGAAGCTCATACCTGATTTAAAACAGCAAATTGAAGTTATTATAGGCACCACATTGGATGAATATGAAATTACGATGCATGAGTGGATACAATCCATTGATCATTTAATTGGCTTGGATGAAAATAAACCGCAGCATATTCTAAATAGAGCGAGTAAAGGTGAGCGTGGTTCATTAGAAAGTTCTTCAATATCTTCTGATGTTCTGAGTTTACACCATGGTGAGCGCGTCTTTTTCAAAGTTGGCATAAATGAGCAGGTAAAAACCGTTCTGTGCTGGGGATGTGATGCGGCATCTATTACAATGGAGACTCGCCGTCTAATTGAATTACTGATTCTTAATAAGTTTATTATGAGTCAAGGCGAAAATTCATCGCTATTCAAGAATGATACCGATAAACAATTATCTTCGCTGGGAATATGGCTTAAGGAGCAAATTAAAGACTACGATGCGGGCAGTTTCGATCCATTGCCTGATTCGTTTGCTTCTATTGCAGGATTTCAGGAGGAGAAAGTTCTTTTTCTGTTGCAGGGTGAGACTCCGGATTCTCAACGTGTTGACTCTATAGTTTTGAATAAGTTGCTCGAAAGTTATTTTGGTGAAGACATCACACTAATCCCGTTGGGTGAGCAAGAATGGCTCTTCATGGGAGACGAAGAGATTGTTACCGGTGAGGCCGATGAAGATACAGCAGAGGCGAGAAAAGAGTCACTCAACGCTTTTTGTATGGGACTGTATGAGCTTGTGGCCAGTGAGTTCGCCGGCGTTTTCCACTTGTCAGCTTCGCTACCGTGTATTCCCAAAGAGGCGTTGCTTCAGGTGACATTCCTTCTTCAGGAAAGCATGGAGCTTGGTCGCTCTTTCCACGTTACACAGCATATCCACCTTCCTTGGAATCTGCAACTAGAGCAATTGGTGGCTAGTATTTCAGAGCAACAGCGAATGCGTTTTATTCGGGAAACGGGAAAGGATACGACGCTCTATAATGACAGCGAGACGTTGGCTACATTGGAGACCTTCTTCAGTTTAGACTGTAACGTCAGCGAGACAGCAAAGCGTTTGTTTATCCATCGTAATACGCTGGTGTACCGTCTGGATAAGATTAAACAAGAGATTGGTTATGATGTAAGACACTTTAAAAGTGCGATCGTTGTGCAACTTTTACTTCTAATGTACAAAGTGACGAAAAAGGCTTAATATTTTTGTGCAGTTTGCGAATAGTCAGATAACCAACCGATAGGGTATTATAAAACTACAAATTGTATTCGATTACAAAATGATCTCTGAGGAGGCAACAATCATGGCAGGAGTACGTTTAGAGCATATTTTCAAAAAATACCCGGGTTCTGATAAAGCAACTGTAGTTGACATTAACCTGGACATTAAAGATAAAGAGTTTCTGGTACTGGTAGGTCCGTCCGGTTGTGGTAAATCAACAACACTGCGTATGATCGCAGGCCTTGAGGAAATTTCTGAAGGTAAACTCTATATCGGTGACCGTGTCGTTAATGATGTTGCACCTAAAGACCGCGATATTGCGATGGTATTCCAATCTTACGCCTTGTATCCGCATATGAGCGTATATCAAAACATGGCATTTGGTTTGAAATTGCGTAAGGTTAAAAAAGATGAGATCGACAAACGTGTACGTGAAGCAGCTAAAATCCTCGACATCGAGCACTTGCTTGAGCGTAAGCCTAAAGCATTGTCCGGTGGTCAACGTCAACGTGTCGCTTTGGGACGTGCGATTGTCCGTGATCCACAAGTCTTCTTGATGGATGAGCCTCTCTCCAACTTGGATGCGAAACTTCGTGGACAAATGCGTGCGGAAATCACTAAGCTTGCTAAACGTTTGGAAACAACCGTTATCTACGTAACGCATGACCAGATCGAAGCAATGACGATGGGTGACCGGATCGTAGTTATGAAGGATGGTATCATCCAACAAGCAGCTTCTCCTGAAGAGCTGTACAACCACCCGGCGAACCTGTTCGTAGCTGGTTTCATCGGTTCCCCGACAATGAACTTCATCTCGGGTAAACTGGCTGAGCAAGGTGCGAGTCTTCACTTCGTAGCTCCTGGTGTGGATGTTGAAATCCCGCAAGGTAAAGCACAAGTGCTGAAATCCAGAGGATATGTTGGTAAAGAAGTTATTCTGGGTGTTCGTCCAGAAGACATTCACGAAGAGCCAGTATTCCTGGAAGCTTCCCCGAACTCTGTATTCTCTACTCACGTAGATGTAACAGAGAACCTGGGTCACGAAATGCTCCTTTACTTGAGCGGTGTAGGTAACGACACTACAATTGCACGTGTAGACGGACGTTCTAACACTCGTGATGGTTCCACAGTTAAAATGGCCATTGACATGAACAAAGTTCATATCTTTGACAAGGAATCCGAAGTTAACGTACTTCTTCAAGACTAATTCTACTGAAGGTTCCTCGGTAACGATGGAATCTGGAAGTAACGTAATTATATAATGTAAATCGAGCCCCTTCCGTTTTCGCTGGAAGGGGCTTTTTTCAAAAATGCAAGGGATGATGAATACGTTCGGGTGGAAATATAGTGCAGATAGAGCAAGGAGTCTGCGATTGCAATCGATCCCAAATTCATTTAAGATTATTTGAAGGTCTGTCTTCAAAATGTTGCATGTTGGAGTATTATTAGAGCGATATTTTACAGGCGAAGTGACCTGGTTATGAATGTTGATGTGAATACGCTAATAATGGAAAGAAACGATACACGAATGGGTACATAGAGGCACAGCGAATGCTGAAAGGAAGAGACAAATGGCGAAAAAAGTGAAAGTATCCGAATTGGTACAGCAGTTTCAGATGGAAGTGGTGTCGGGGTCACAGGGTTTGAAAAGGTTTATCACGGTAGATGATCTTAACCGTCCTGGCCTGGAGATGGCTGGTTACTTTGAATATCATCCAAAAGAGCGGGTGCAACTGCTGGGAAGAACAGAGCTGGCCTTTTTTGCAATGTTGCCTGAACATGAGCGCCGTGAACGTATGCAGCGTCTATGCACAGAGGAAACACCTTGTATTGTGGTTACACGTGGACTCGAAGTTCCTCAGGAACTGATCGATATCAGTGAAGAACAGAATCTGGCTGTGCTTCGTAGCAATATGGCGACAACGATTCTTTCCAGCCGTATTACGGGATTTCTGGAAGGTAAGTTGGCACCTACAGCCACCATTCACGGTGTATTGTGTGATGTGTATGGTGTAGGTATGTTGATCACAGGCAGTAGCGGTATTGGTAAAAGTGAAACTGCGCTTGAACTTGTTAAACGCGGTCACCGTCTAATTGCCGATGATGCCGTTGAAATTCGCCAAACCTCCGACTTTCAACTTCACGGTACCGCACCAGAACTGATCCGTCACCTGCTTGAAATCCGGGGTGTCGGTATTATCAACGTTATGACTTTGTTTGGCGCCGGGGCTGTACGTAATAATAAACGGATTACATTGGTTGTACGTCTTGAAGCATGGCAGCAGGATAAACAGTATGACCGTCTGGGATTGGATGAAGAAACAACGCGTATTATTGATACCGATGTACCCTTGGTTACTATTCCGGTTCGTCCTGGACGAAACTTGGCTGTAATTATTGAGGTGGCGGGCATGAACTATCGCTTAAAACAGATGGGGCTTAATGCTGCACTCCAGTTCACGAACAAGCTGACTGCAACGATTTCAGAAGATATGGAAGATATGGACTAAGGTGGGCTAAGGAAAGTTACCCCGATCAACTGAATAGCAGGGTAGGGGCAATATTAAGCATCAAGCTATAAAATAAAGATTAAAGTTTTCATGAGGCATGACAACTGGGGTCTGCACACCTTCAAACCGGAAGGTGGATAGCAGGCTCCAGACAGTCATGCTTACCGATGTGAATTGATTGATAGGAGTGTGAATGAATGGATACATTATTACTGTTGAACCCGATCGCGTTCTCTATTGGCGCTTTAAAGGTTCACTGGTATGGGCTTATCTTGGGTACTGCGGCGCTGTTAGGGTTGCTGCTTGTTATTCGGGAGGGCAAAAGATTTAATATTCCGCAAGAAGTGTTCATGGATATGGTTTTGCTAGGTGTGCCTTCTGCAATTATTGGAGCCCGAATCTACTATGTGGCTTTTAAGTGGGAAGATTATAAGGACAACCTATGGGACGTTTTTAAAATATGGAATGGCGGTATTGCGATCTATGGCGCACTGATTGGTGCCATTATATGTGCAGTCATTTTCTTCCGTCGTAAAGGATATAACTTCTGGCGTATGGCCGACATCTGTGCACCTGGACTGATCGTTGGACAGATGATTGGACGCTGGGGTAACTTTGTAAATCAGGAGGCGTATGGCGGTCCTGTAGAGGAATCATTTTTAAGGGACAAGCTGCACTTGCCAGACTTTATTGTGAATCAAATGAACGTGGAAGGTGTATTTCATCATCCGGCCTTTTTGTATGAATCCGTATGGAGTTTTGCAGGGCTGATCCTGTTGCTGGTGCTTCGTCGTCAGAAGTTCATGCGTGCAGGCGAGATGTTTATGTCCTATTTCATCTGGTATTCCATCGGACGATTCTTTATTGAAGCTGTGCGTACGGACAGTCTGGGTTTTCAGGCTCCAGAGTGGATCGCTTCTTTGGTGAACGGATTATGGTCTCCAATGACTGCACTCGGCTTCGAACAAGGTTATTTAGATCCAGCGTACGGTAATGTACGAATTTCACAACTGCTTGCGATTGGCATTATTGTTGCCGCTGTTGTGTTTATTGTCGTGAGAAGAGTGACAGGTAAAGCAAGTGCACATTATAGTGATCCGATTGTCTCGTCGAAAGTGGCTGCAGATGATATTGGACATTCAGAAACAGTAGCTGTTGAAGAGGACAAGGTAACAACAGCACCAAATCAGGCTCAAGATGATCCGAAGCAAGTTGAAGATAAAAAGGAGTAATGCAACGTGATTAATACGGTACTGTTCGATCTGGATGGAACGATTATTGATACCAATGAGCTGATTATCAACTCATTCCTGCATGTTATGGGAGGTTGGGATCATGCTGACCCGTGGACAAGAGAGCAGATTATTCCGCATATGGGAGGCACATTGGAGCAACAAATGCGAACCTTTTCAGGTCAGGAAGAGGTATCGGAGTATGTCAAAGGTTATCGTGCTTATAATGATATTCACCATGAGGCGATGGTCAGACCCTTCCCCCATGTGATCGAGGTTGTTGAGGCTTTGGATCAGGCAGGGATTACGATGGGTGTGGTGACGACTAAAATTCGTCCTTCTACATTAAAGGTGCTGGAGCGCTTTGATTTGCTTAAATATATGAAGTCCATTGTGACTGTGCAGGATGTCACTCATCCCAAACCTCATGCAGAACCGGTGCAAAAAGCGATGGCGGAACTGGGATCGAACCCAGCTCACACACTGATGATCGGGGACAGTCCTGTCGATATTCAATCGGCGCAAAATGCAGGCGCTCTCTCCGCTGGTGTGGCCTGGTCGCTTAAAGGGGAGCAGGTGCTGAGCGGGTATAAGCCAGATTACATTTTGCATGATATGAGGGATTTGCTGGATATGGTTCTTGCGGGAACGGGTCGTTCATGAGAAAAGTAACCCGCTATCCGGTAGAAAGTCAAAATGCACTTTGGCATATCTACAAGACAGTGAGCCCGTGGAAGGGCGTTCGTAATTTTATCTGGATTCAGTTGTCACGGTACTGTCCTGTTTTGCCTCTCAAGAACTGGATTTATCGACGCATGCTTGGTATGAAGGTGGGGGAGCATACAGCTTTTGGCCTGATGGTAATGGTGGATGTATTTTTTCCGGAAAAAATAACGATTGGTGAAAATTCAGTGATTGGTTACAATACCACGATTCTGGCTCACGAGTATCTCATTAAAGAGTACAGACTTGGCGATGTCATTATCGGAGACAATGTGCTGATCGGGGCGAATACAACGATTTTGCCAGGGATAACGATTGGAGACGGAGCGGTAGTTGCTGCCGGAGCGGTAGTTCATAAGGATGTTGCTCCAGGAGCTTTTGTTGGAGGCAATCCCTTACGTGATTTGTCACGTCCGTCAGGATCGACGGAAGAAATGGTGTTCAAGACGGAGGAACCTTCTCAGCGAAAGCTACATTAAGCGCGTGATTATCATGTTTGTAAGGATAAGTGCTTAGAAGGGCGTGTATGAAGTGATACATGACTGATACTTAGAATGATTTATGAACTGATGCATGAACACTAATGCATTGAGGGAAGAGCTGCTGAGGGCAGCTTTTTTCGTATACAAAACTTGAATTGAAGCAAATGGTTAGGAGCCGTAAGACACGGACAACAGGACAAGTGGGTTTAGATCGGATAGGTCACCAAGAGCAGTCATAGCTTAAGATTGTTGACGATTCCGCAGCTTCCATGTTATCATATCCCATATCCTTTAGTTTGTTAGCACTTTACCATGTGAAAGTGAACCGGATGAAGGTGACAATTAATCTATAGAGTAGACGGTTATTCTTGTAAAAGGTGAAGCCTTCGTTAAGCCAAAGAACATGCGGCTTTACTGAAAATTAGGGTAACTAACATAGAACGGGGATTTGTCATACATAAATCCTTTTGAGATAGAGCGTTAGAGACGATAGAGATGAAAATCTAAATTTTGTTATCGTATTTTAGCAGATGTGAAGATATTATAGTGCAACCTTATATAACAATCCAAATTCATGACTCGGGGTGAATCATTTCCATGTCCAAACCAAAAGGCTTTGAAAAACCAACTGGCTTCCGTGACTATACACCACATGTGGTGTCCAAGCTGCGTAAAATTGAACGAAATGTACTGGAGTGCATGGAGCGTTGGGGTTATCGTCAGATCATAACGCCAACGATTGAGTATTACGACACAGTAGGGGTGGCTAGCTCTACTTCGGATCGCAAATTGTTTAAATTGCTGAACAGCCGGGGAACGACACTGGTTCTACGTTCTGATCTGACAGCTCCGATTGCGCGTGTAGTATCATCGATGCTCAAAGATGAGGCTTTGCCGCTACGTCTGTCCTATCATGCGAATGTATTTCGTTCCATTGAAGAGGAAGCTGGACGGGAGGCTGAATTTTTCCAAACAGGTGTTGAACTTGTAGGGGACGATTCTCCTGAGGCGGATGCTGAAGTAGTTGCATTAGCGATTGCCTCATTGCAGGCAGCGGGTGTATCTTCTTTTAAAATAGCAATGGGTCATATGGGTTTTCTGAATGGACTGCTGGAAGAAGTGATTCCGGGTCAGACGGCTGAGCAGGAACAGTTGAAGGAAGGGCTATTAGGTCGTGATTATGTGGGCTACCGTCAGTCCATTGAAGCTTTGCAACTGGAACCCAAACAAAAACAGCAACTTGAAGCGATTTTACGCCTGCGTGGCGGGAAAGAAATATGCACACATGCGAGCGAACTTAGCTCAAGTGCTGAAGCGGCACAATCCATTGCACATCTGTGTGCAGTGTTTGAAGTATTGGAGGCCTATGGTGTCTCTGAGCATGTGCTGATTGATCTGACGATGATCGGGGATTTCTCCTATTACACAGGCATGACATTTGAAGGTTATGCGGCAGAGCTGGGATCTCCTGTGTGTAGCGGCGGACGATATGACAATCTGTTGCAGCAGTTTGGGCGCGCTCTTCCGGCTACAGGATTTGCGTTGAAAACAAACCGGATTATCGATGGTGTTCATGGCATTACGATTGAAGAGACGAAAACGGTACGTATTGAATATAGCCCAGATCACCGTGCTGAGGCATTGACCGAAGCAGCTAGATTACGAAGTTTGGGTCACAATGTAGTTACATCTCTTCTTGCTAATGAAAAGGCAGAGACGACATCTGTAACAAGCGAAACGACTGCGGATCAGGTGGAGCAGGTCATCATCTATGGATCGAAAAAGGGAGGGAACTGAGATGTCGGATATTCTGAAGGTGGCCATGCCTAAAGGCCGCATCTATAAAAAGGCCTCCAAATTGTTCCGTGAGGCAGGACTAGACATTCCAGAGGACGTGGACGATACACGCAAGCTGGTGATCGAGGTACCAGAAGCGGGTATGGAATTCATTATGGCCAAACCTGTGGATGTGCCAACGTACGTGGAGTACGGTGTTGCCGATATTGGCATTGTCGGGAAAGACGTGTTGCTTGAAGAGGATCGTGATGTGTATGAACTACTGAATCTAGGCATTGCCCAGTGCCGTATGTCGGTTATCGGGCTACCGGACTGGAAGGCAGGTATCCAGCAGCGAGTTGCAACCAAATATCCACGAATCGCTTCCCAGTACTTCCGTGAGCAAGGACAACAGGTTGAGGTTATTAAGCTGAACGGATCAATTGAGCTTGCGCCTCTAATCGGACTGGCTGATCGGATTGTCGATCTAGTGGAGACCGGGCAGACGTTACGTGAGAACGGACTTGTGGAAATGACGGAAATTCTGAATATTACTAGCCGTTTGATCGCGAATCGGGTGAGCTACCGGATGAAAAACGCACGTATTCAGGCGCTGTGTGATGCACTTCAATCGGTCATCCCAAGTGGGAATGAGGTTACTGCGGGAAGTGCGAGAAGATAGCGAACAGATCAGTAAAGAACGATAGCGAATAGATTAGTGAGTCAATTGATATGTAAGGAGGTTGTACGCATGAAAATTGTACCGGCACGGGAATTTGATCTGAAGCGGGAAGTGGAGTATGGTACACCGGAGCAAAATGAATCGGTACGGCGAATTGTCGCAGATATTCGCCGGGAAGGTGATGCGGCCCTGCTGCGTTACACGGAGCAGTTGGACCGCACGACGCTGACGGCTGCGCAGTTGCGCGTGCCGCAGGAGGAGCTCCAGGCAGCGTATGCAGCCGTTGAGCCATCTTTTGTGACGGCGATTCGCCAAGCCGCCGTTAACATTCGTGCGTTTCATGAGAAGCAGAAACGCAATTCGTGGATGGATTGGCAGCCGGATGGCAGTCTGCTCGGCCAGGTTATTCGGCCGCTGAAACGAGTCGGCGTGTATGTCCCTGGAGGGAAAGCAGCGTATCCATCGTCGGTGCTGATGAATGTCATTCCGGCACAGGTTGCAGGCGTGCCGGAGATTGTGCTTGTCACACCGCCGGCGACGAACGGCGGTGAAGGCATTGACCCGTACATTCTCGTGGCTGCCGCGGAAGCGGGCGTGAACGAGATGTACCGGGTTGGCGGCGCGCAAGCCATCGCCGCCCTCGCTTACGGCACGGAGAGCATTGCCCCGGTCGACAAGATCTGTGGACCGGGTAATATCTACGTGGCGCTCGCGAAGCGCGAGGTGTACGGGGCAGTCGATATCGACAGTATCGCCGGGCCAAGTGAGATTGTGGTGCTCGCCGATGGTACGGCGAACCCGGTGTATGTCGCTGCGGACTTGTTGTCGCAGGCGGAGCACGACGAGATGGCATCGGCCATTCTCGTCACGAATTCGGCCTCGCTGGCGGCAGCTGTGCAGGCCGAGGTGCAGCGGCAGCTGGATGTGCTGCCGCGGCGCGATATCGCTTCTGCTTCCGTGGAGCAACATGGCGCGATTATTGTGGTGGATTCCATCGATGAGGGAATCGATGTCGTGAACCGGCTTGCACCGGAGCATCTGGAGATCATGGTGCAGGAGCCGATGGCTTACGCTGGGCGGATCGAGAATGCTGGTGCGATCTTCCTCGGGCCGTATAGCTCCGAACCGGTTGGCGATTATTTTGCCGGACCGAATCATATTATTCCGACCAATGGAACTGCCCGGTTTAGCTCACCGGTAGATGTGGATGATTTTATCAAAAAATCGAGTCTGATTTATTATAGTAAAGAGGCATTGCTGCAGAACGGAGCGGCTATTATAGAATTAGCCCGTCATGAGGGGCTTGAAGGACACGCTCGTGCAATCGCTGTACGTTTAGAACAGGAAGGGAAGGCGGAATCGGACAATGGATAATCAGAATAAGAGTGCAGAACAGGGTGTAGAGCTCCAAAATAATGGTGCAGTTCGCCAAGCGGAGGTCGACCGCAAAACGAACGAAACCAATATCCAGCTGTCATTCAACGTAGATGGCACAGGGCAATCGAATATTGAAACGGATGTACCGTTTCTGAACCATATGCTCGATCTGTTCACAAAGCATGGACAATTTGATCTTAACGTACAGGCTCGCGGAGATATTGATATTGATGATCACCATACGGTTGAAGACATCGGTATTTGTCTGGGACAGACGCTGTACCAGGCGCTCGGCGACAAACGTGGTATTAAGCGTTATGCGAGCGTGTTTGTACCGATGGATGAAGCGCTCGCGCAAGTTATCATTGATGTGAGTAACCGTCCGCACTTTGAATACCGGGCCGAGTACCCGTCACAACAAGTAGGAAGCTTTTCTACAGAGCTTGTGCATGAATTTCTGTGGAAATTAGCGCTCGAAGCGCGGATTACGCTACATGTCATTGTGCACTACGGTCAGAACACACACCACATGATCGAAGCAGTCTTCAAAGCTCTCGGACGTGCGCTGGATGAAGCAACGATGATCGATCCACGAGTAACCGGCGTGCCCTCCACGAAGGGAGTGCTGTAGACGATGGCGATTGCAATTGTCGATTACGGTATGGGGAACCTGCACAGCGTCGGCAAAGCGGTCGAACGTCTTGGCTATGAAGCGCTGGTCACGGGTGAGCGGGAAGCTATTCTTGCCGCAGATGGCGTTATTCTGCCGGGGGTTGGTGCTTTTGGCGACGCGATGGTGCATTTGCGTGAGACGGGCCTGGATGTGGTCGTTAAAGAATCGGCTGCTGGAACGAAACCGCTCCTTGGCATTTGTCTAGGCATGCAACTATTATTCAGCTCCAGTGAGGAGCATGGCGAGCATGAGGGATTGGACATTTTACCGGGAAAAGTAGTGCGCTTCGCACCAAGTGAGCTGAAGGTTCCCCATATGGGATGGAACCGCTTGGAATTTCTACATCCGGAAAATCCGCTCTTCGCAGGTCTGGATGCAGGGCATGTCTATTTTGTTCACTCTTATCATGCACTTACGGAGAACAAGGGTGATCTGCTTGCCGTTACGGATTACGGACATCCCGTTACAGCGATTGTCGGTAGAGGATCGAACTTCGGCATGCAGTTCCATCCCGAGAAGAGCGGTGAGCTTGGCATGAAACTGCTGGGCAACTTCCTCTCTTTGACCAGCTCAGTAGTTTAACATCAATATAAGCCTGACCTTTATCGCGTATAGCGGTTATTCCAGTAAGCTGTATGTACTGTTATACTCATCTAAAACAAAATCAGTTTTAAATATATTCAACTTGAAGTTACATGAACGTTTAAGCAAATTTCAATCGAATCTACACTCAGGAGGACTTGTATGTCATCTTTTATCTTATATCCGGCAATCGATATCCGGGACGGCAAATGTGTAAGACTGGTGCAGGGAGATTATAATCAAGAAACGGTGTACAACGATGACCCGGTTCAGGTTGCGCTTGACTGGGAGAAGCAAGGCGGTACATACGTTCATCTGGTGGATCTGGATGGCGCCAAAGCAGGACACCCGGTTAACGATGAGTTGATTGGACGTATTGCATCCGCAGTGAATGTACCTGTGCAGGTTGGCGGCGGGCTTCGTACAGTCACTGACGTTGAGCGTTTATTGGGACTGGGTGTTAGCCGATTGATTATCGGGACAGCGGCGATTGAGGATCGTGCTTTTACGGAAGAAGTACTGGGACGTTACGGAGATAAAGTAGCGATTGGTATCGATGCGCGGGGCGGATGTGTTGCCACTCGTGGATGGCTTGAAACCTCTGAGGTACAGGCTGAAGTGCTGGCGAAGGAACTTGCTGCTTATGGAGCGGAAACGTTTATCTTTACGGACATCTCCCGTGACGGTATGATGCAGGGGCCTAATGTTGAGGCAATTGTGTCTCTTGCCAAAGCAAGCGGACGTACAGTTATTGCTTCTGGCGGTGTCAGTGTGATGGATGATTTGCTTCGTTTGAGTCGTCATGCAGATGACGGTGTTGGCGGAGCCATTGTAGGTAAAGCTTTGTATACGGGAAGTATTGATCTGGCTGAAGCGGTGCGTTTGGTTAACAAGTAACGGATAACCGGGTAGAGAGGAAGAGACAGTATGCTGGCAAAAAGAATCATTCCCTGTCTGGACGTGAAGGACGGCCGGGTCGTTAAAGGCGTGAACTTCGTCAATCTCCGCGATGCGGGTGATCCGGTAGAGCTGGCGGCACTGTACGACCGCGAAGGCGCGGACGAGCTCGTATTTCTCGATATCTCCGCATCGGTGGAGGGCCGTGAAACGATGGAGGAAGTCGTAAGACAGACAGCAGGCGAAATTGCCATTCCGTTTACGGTAGGTGGCGGGATCTCCAAAGTGGAGGATATGAAGCGTATTTTGCGTGCAGGTGCGGACAAAATTGCGGTAAATACAGCAGCAGTACTTAATCCACAGATTATTGCGGATGGCGCACGCCGCTTTGGCTCGCAATGTATCGTGGTAGCTATTGATGCCAAGTATAACGAGGCGTGGGGTGAGTGGGAAGTGTACACCCACGGCGGACGGAAAGCATCTGGGATCAAAGCACTGGAGTGGGTTAAACAAGCCGAAGAACTGGGTGCAGGAGAAATTCTGTTAACCAGTATGGATGCAGATGGTACAAAGGACGGTTTTGATCTGAAGCTGACCGCTGCCGTTTCGGAATCGGTACGTATTCCAGTCATTGCATCAGGCGGTGCAGGCAAGGAATCGCACTTCTATGATGTATTCACAACAGGCAAAGCGGACGCAGGTCTGGCCGCAACTATTTTCCACTATAAAGAAATTGCCGTACCGGCATTAAAACAACAATTACGAGAGCAAGGGGTGGAAATCCGTGACTAAAGTGAGCGATGAAATCAAGGAGCAACTCTCCTTGGAGCAGGTTGTGGAACATATCCGCTGGGATGAAGGACTGGTTCCTGCCATTGTGCAGGATGTGGATACCCGTGAAGTGTTAATGATGGCTTATATGAACCGTGAATCCCTCAAGTTATCACTTGAATCGGGGGAAACTTGGTTCTGGTCACGTTCGCGTAAGGAACTGTGGAATAAAGGAGCAACTTCAGGCAATGTTCAGAAGATCGTTTCTTTAAAATATGACTGTGACGGCGATACACTGTTAGTTGAGGTGAAACCGAAGGGACCGGCTTGTCATACAGGTGCAGTGACCTGTTTCCATAATGAAATTATCGGGTTGTCCGCAAGTGAAACGGAACAAGACAACAAAGAAGAAGCGGGAAGCACTACAAACTCCAGCACAACCTCTTCATCTAATGCGGAAAGCCGCTTTGAGGTTCTTGCTGAACTGGAATCCGTCATTGCTGAACGTGAGCGAGAACGCCCAGAAGGTGCGTATACCACGTATCTCTTCGATAAAGGTGTCGATAAAATCTTGAAAAAAATCGGTGAGGAAGCCTCCGAGACGATTATTGCCGCGAAAAATAAAGACAATGACGAACTTCGTCTTGAAGTCAGTGACCTGATGTATCACTTGCTCGTATTGCTCCAAGAGCGCAAGCTACCGCTGGATGACATCATGTCCGAATTGAGTCGCCGTCACGAACGGCCGCGCCGCGATTAGGAGGCGAACGCTGAATGCGTATAGACTATCACACCCACCATGAACGCTGCGGACATGCTGTTGGCAAGCTGGAAGAATACGTGCAACGCGGGATCGCCATCGGTCTGTCCCAGATTGGGTTGTCTGATCATATGCCGCTCCTGCACGTAGATCCGGCTGAATACTATCCAGAGATGGCCATGCCTATGGATGAATTGCCACGATATGTAGAGGAATGTTTCATCTTGAAGGAACGTTACCGCGGGCAGATTGATGTCCGTGTTGGTCTTGAAGGGGATTATATCGAAGGTTGGGAATCGGAGATTCGTTCAATCATTGAACGTTATCCATGGGATTATGTAATCGGCTCTGTGCATTTCCTTGGTGAGTGGGATATTACAGATTTCCGGCAGACCCACCACTGGGAAGGCAAGGATGTCCTTGAAGTATATCGCCAGTATTATGATGCTGTAAGCAAAGCAGCCGCTACAGGGTTGTATGATATCATTGGACATTCGGATGTGATCAAACGTTTTGGTTATGTACCATCTCCTGAGCAAAATGAGGAACGCATTGCACTCGAGAATGCGGCCTTGCAAGCTATTGCGAAGAGCGGCTGCGCTATGGAGCTGAATGCTTCAGGTCTGTCCAAACCTTGTGCAGAGATGTTCCCAAGCCGAAGAATGCTAACCGAAGCGATTCGATTGGGTATTCCTCTGACGATGGGATCGGATGCACATGATCCGATGAAGCTAGGCGATTATTTGCCAGAGGCGGAGGCGCTTTTGCATGAACTTGGCTGTAAGGAAGTTGCTGTTTTCGAAAGCCGCCAGCGCTCGTTCATTCCTTTAAATGTAGACAGCAGTGGAGTATAATAAGGGTAAAACCACCTTTTATACAAGTTGGATTCTCCAATTTAACTATACAAGGAATTATGATCGGGGATAAACCCGCGGGAGGGCATTATGCAGCATTCGTTACGTATTTTTTCCGGTTCATCTAACCCTAAGCTTGCAGAGCAGGTATGCGACAAGCTGGGAGTACAACTGGGTAAGATTAAACTGTCCCGGTTCAAGAGCGGAGAAATATACGTTCATTACGAAGAAACGATCCGCAATTGTGATGTGTTTTTGATACAGTCTTTGTCTCATCCGATTAATGAACTGTTTGTCGAATTGCTTGTTATGATTGATGCGGCAAAACGAGCTTCGGCACGCACGGTAAATATTATCGTTCCGTATTACGGCTATGCTCGGCAAGAGCGGAAGTCTGCTCCACGTGAGCCTATCTCGGCCAAGATGGTTGCAGATGTATTAACAACAGCAGGAGCAAGCCGGGTGGTTACGATTGATCTGCATGCGGCTGCAATTCAGGGCTTCTTCAACATTCCGGTGGATCACATGACATCACTCGACTTAATCAGCGAATACCTGCTCAGTAAAGAGATCAAAAATCCGGTTGTGGTTTCTCCTGATGCCGGACGGGCATCCATGGCGGAGAAGCTGGCGAATCGTTTGGATTCACCTTTTGCCATCATGATCAAGAAACGTCCAAGTCATAATGAATCGATTATCACGCATGTTATCGGTGATGTTGAGGGAAGAACACCGATTATTATCGAGGATCTGATCGATACAGGTACAACGATTGTAAATGTTGTTGAAGGGTTGAAAGAACGGGGTGCAGAGAATGCTTATGTTTGCGCAACTCATGGCTTGTTCTCGGATGGAGCAGTAAGCAAATTAAATCATCCATCGATTACGGAAGTTGTGGTAACAGACTCCATTGCACTGCCGGAGGATCACCCAGATTGTTTTAAAGTATTACCCGTCGCGCCAATGCTTTCACGAGCTATTCGCATCATTGTTGATGGCGGATCTATGGCCACACTGTTTAAGGATTCTGGTATTTAATTTTAAAATGAGATAAATGTGTACATCACAGCCCAATCTCGTTTCATGTTCCGTGTCTGAGTGCATTTGCTCAGCACGGTATTTTTGTGTTAACCCCACGAATTGAATTCTGTGCTTTGCTGTTTGGTCGCTTGTGCTATAATAACTATAAATATTAAGAAATGATAGCGTTTTATTTATAGATGAATCTGGAATGGCTTTGTTACGGATACTAAACAGTAGAACCACGGCTGATGGACATTGGCATCGTGGAGTGAGGAGTGGGGTCTATTGTCGCGCACGTGGTATTATCGGTTACTCTTTTCGTATTTCCCTATATTTTTCTTTACGATGACCATACTCATTTTTAGTGCGTTTGTCTTCATTAATGACATTTCCAAAGAAGAAACGAAGAAGGCTGACCAGATATCTTCCAGTTATCTTGCGACTACGCTGGATCATACAATTCGGGACATTGAACTGGCTGTGACAGAGAAAGTGCAATATGAACCGGCGTACAGGCTTTATTTTAACGAAAATAACCCAAACAATTCAGATACAGTATATACCATTGCACAAAACTTACGTGAGATGATGAACTCATCTTCTTGGATTCAATCCATATACCTGTATGACAAGCAACACCAACGTGTGATAACGGTGAGTGGTTCTAGAGAAGTGGACAGCTTCGGAGACAAAGAATGGATAAGTCAAATTCTAAAAGGTACTATGGGACAAGGGTGGCAGCCTGTTCGGGAGATTGAATGGGACGATGTGCAGAAGACACCAGTGCAAGTATTGACCGTCAATAAAGAAATGCCATTGCCTTTTGGCACAGAAGGTGTATTGGTCATCAATATCAAGATGAGTAGCATCAAGCAGAGTGTGGACGGGATGGTTAACGGAAAGCTTACTTTCCTGACAATAACCGACCAAGAGGGCAGAATTATCTATAATGCACATTCCGATAAGGAGAGTGCACTCGAAGGTACCAAGTTAAATGAACTACCTCTGCAACGATTGGGATGGACGCTTACTAGCGGCATCAAAGCGGGTAATTTGTTTGGTTGGGTTTCTGTTGTATCGTATGTTTGGGTTTTCATTGCCATACTGACGGTAATTTGTGCAATTATCTATATCGTGTATGTGACCCGGCGGAACTACAAGCCAATTCAAATCATCATGAATCGGATTGAGTCTCAACAGATCAAGGCATTTGAACAATCCGGTGCTCGTATGGACGAGATGAAGATGATTGACGGTGTACTTGAAAATCTGATCAATCATATGATGGATTATGATAAAAAGAGCCGTGAAAATGTGCTTATGCAGCGGAGTAAGCTGTTCAGCGCTTTGCTTCAAGGTGAGCACGTAGATAATGCAGCTGGGCAACTGTACGAGGTATCTCCATTTGATGGAGCACATGAGGCTTCCCGTTTTATAGTGGTCGTTGGGGATATTAACCGCTATGAGAAGGGATTTCAGGAGAAGTTCACCAGAGGTGAACAAAACACACTTAAGTTTGCCCTGATGAATGTACTACAGGAGCTGTCTCGGGATACGAAAGTCCAATGCTGGACTGAATGGATCAGTGCAGATCGGATTGCTATTCTTTTCTTTTCGAAGGAAGAAACGCAGCAAGGACAGGATTTAGCCAAACAGATTCGATTGGTTGCTGAGGAATGTAAATCCTGGGTAGAGCAGAACCTCCGAATCTCCCTCAGCTTTGGCATTGGACCTGTTGCTGAAGGAATTGGGGTGATCCATCAATCGTTTACAGCCGCTGAAGCGGTGATGCAGCGTAAGCTACTGATGAATGGCGATGTGGGTGAGGCGGAAGCAAGCGAGATGCAGCATCCATTGCTGGAGACCTACACATATCTACAGATGATTGCAGACTTTGTCAAACGGTTCAGGATGTCGAGTGGACAGTGGAGAGAGCAATTGGAGGATATCTTTAAGGAATTTGAGCGAAATAAGCTGCCAGATGATGAGATCCGTTCCCTGATTCAGGCGATGCTCCAAATGCTCAGCCGTGAAGTCTCTATGATGTCTGAAGGGTTACAGAAAGAACTGTCTGAAGAAAACATCAACAATTGGCTGAAAGCGATGGAAGAAGCAGAGTCGCTGGATGATGTTAAGGTGCTGTTATTCGATAGTCTTACCGATTTGTTCCGGACATACGTTGCTGTAACGGAAACGAAGAGCTACAAAGCGATGGTTAATGAAATGAAAAAGTATATCGAGGAGCAGTTCACCAATCCCGATCTGTCGCTTAAACATCTGAGTGACCGTTTTCAGATTTCCGGAAAGCATGCCAGCTATCTGTTCAAGACCGAATTCAACATGAAGTTTGTTGACTTCGTGACCGACCTTAGGATGAAAGAAACAGAGAAGTTGTTGCTTGATACCGATTATTCCTTGCAGGATATCGCTTTGAAGGTCGGTTATGCGAACGGGATCACACTTGGACGTGTGTTCAAGCGGGTTACTGGAATTACTCCCGGAGATTATCGGCGGATGAAGAAAGATCCGAAGGTTGCGGATGAGTGAGCTAGGTCAGAAAAGGCAAAATTTTATGAATGAATCAAATGATTGTGTCAGTTTTTCGCACATGATGAGAGTGTTGATTTCTTAAATTAGGGTGAATCATTGCAATGAGTCTCCAGAATGTATGGAGATATCACATGCAATGGTTCACCTTATTTTGTGTATTTAACAATCTAAAAATGAAAGCGCTTGAAAGTTTTAGAAATATACATGATGCTTTCATCACTATGTAAGAAGATGTTCCACCATTACATTGGTATGTTATTTACGAATTTAGTCAGTGTGGGAAAATGGTTTATCTGTACCTTACACACAAAAGGGGTAGAAGCACTGTTGAAGCCTGATACCATAGGGTTTTCGGGCATTTTGGCGGTCTGCGAAAATAAGCATATGATGCAAACCGAAACTCTTTTATTGATCTACCCGAATTTAGTCAGTTGTCTGGGATCACAATAGTATGGAATACTCAGGGCAAGCTTTAAAACATTCACGTAAAGCCAAAGGGGATGAACAGAATGACAAGAAAAGGGAGTCTAAAGAAGTTGATGGGTTTGGCACTTACAGCAGTAATGGGTGTCTCACTACTTGCGGGGTGCGGATCTTCAGACAACAAATCAGCAGAAGGCGGAGCAGCTGGTGATGGAAAACGCGTCACATTAAAGGTGGAGCTTTTCGACCGTGGTAAAACACCTTCTCAGTACACGATCTCAAACAACTTTATCTCTCAAATGATTCAAAAGAATTTTGGTGATCCGAACAACATTGACGTACAATTCGTACCTGTTCAACGTTCTGAGGAAGTAACCAAGCTGAATGTCCTGATGGCTAGTGCTTCGGACGTTCCGGATATTGTCTTCGTTTATGACTCCAGCGTGTTTTACCGCTATGCACAACAAGGCGGTTTGACAGATGTAGGTGATCTGATTAATCAGTATGGACCGAATCTGAAAAAGTTTTTGGGCGACGATACATTAAAGTTTGGTCAAGTGGAAGGACAACAGTTCGCGATTCCGGGTAAACGTGCAATTACTGCTCGGTACAGCTCCTTTGTTCGTCAAGACTGGTTAGATACGCTGGGAATGCCAGCACCTAAAACAACAGATGAATTGTATAACACCTTGAAAGCATTCAAGGAAAAAGATCCTGGCAAGGTGGGAAGTCAAAACATCCCTATGGGTTTTGCACTTGCACCAGCTTCCTATGAGCCACTGATCTACTCTTTCATCAAGCCAATCGCTGGGGATAAAACATATTCTCAACGTTATGAATTACCTCTGCATGAAGGATTTAAAGAATCTATGCAGTTCCTGAACAAGTTGTACAACGAAGGCCTGATCAGTAAAGATTTCAGTTTGGATAAGGATAAAACTCAGTTAAATAAAGACGTTGCCAATGGAAATACTGGTTTCTTCTCTGAAGATGTGGACTCCATTTTCTGGCCAGATGGATCTTATGATCTGTTGAAAACAAACAAACCGGACAGCAAATTGGCTCCGCTGGATGCATACACCAATGCAAATGCTGATGGAAAACATATCAAGTCCCGTTATGGATCAAATGGTATGTACATCATGATTCCTAAGAGCAGCGAACGTGCAGCAGAAGCGATTAAATATCTGGATTGGATGGCTTCCGATAAAAACCTTACTGCCATTTATGATGGTGTGGAAGGCGAGAACTATGATCTGGTAGACGGTGTTCCAGTTGCTAAAGCAGACGCTACTCAAGAAGCAAAAGATCGTTTGTTCAACGCAGGTGATACAGCTATCATCTCGAACGGTAAAAACCTGGGTGATCAAGCCATGAATGAAAAAGCATGGATTATGGGATTCCCTCCAGCCAATCAGGAAATCTTGAAAAAAGCACTTGAAGTTGCAAACACAGATACTGTTGGACCAATTGTCTTCAGTAAGCCAATTCAGGCTGAGATGAAGTACAGTACAGCACTGTCAGACAAATTGGACGTTATTATCGTAAAAACAGCTATGGCAAAACCAGCTGATTTCGACTCAGTCTATGAAAAAGAAATGGCTGACTACATGTCCCTGGGTGGAGCAGATCTTAAAAAAGAGTTGGAAGCTGCTGAACAATAAGATTGACATGAATTTCATGTAAATTGAAGGGTTTCGATGAGGCCTGTGCCGTCGCTTTAGGCGGCGGCATAGCGTTTCTTCGTTTGTGAGGAGGAGAGAGAGACATGACCACATACTTGAAGAGATACTGGCAGCTGTATGCGTTAATTTCATTGCCCCTGATTTACTTTATCATTTTCCGTTATGGACCGATGTATGGTGTGCAGATTGCGTTTAAAGACTTTAACTTGTTCCAAGGGATTAACGGTAGTGAGTGGATCGGCCTCGATGCTTTTCGTGAGGTATTCGCAATGCCGGATTTCTACACTACATTACGCAACACATTTATGCTGAATTTTCTTGATCTGATCGTTTCATTCCCTGCTCCAATTATTCTGGCGATTATGCTCTATGAGGTGCGATTCAAATGGTTTAAGAAAGTTTCACAGACCATTCTGTACATTCCTCACTTTATCTCTTGGGTTATCATCGGGGGGATTGTATACCAGTTGTTTGGTAATCAATCCGGTATGGTAAACGGAATATTAGAGAGTCTAGGCCTGAATTCCATCCCATTTTTGACAGAAAAAAATCCATGGCTTGTTACCTACCTGTTCACAGGTGTGTGGCAAAGCGCTGGGTGGGGAACCATTCTATATCTGGCTGCATTAACCGGTGTGAACAAGGAATTGTTCGAAGCAGCTGAGATCGATGGCGCAACGCGGCTGAAGAGAATTTGGCATATTACACTGCCAAGCATTAAACCAACGATTGTAACCCTGCTTATCCTTAATCTTGGAAATATGGTCAGCATCGGTTTTGACCGGCCTTTCGTTATTGGTAATACGGCTGTTCGTGAATATTCCGATGTACTTAGTACCTTCGTATATAGAATGGGTATACAATCCGGGCAGTATACACTTGCAACGGTTGTAGGCTTATTCCAGGCGGTTGTTGGACTGATCTTTGTCCTCGGTTCCAACTATATCTCGAAGAAAACGACGGGAGAAGGTATTCTTTAAACTCACAAAAGCAATAAGATGTATGCCCTTCGGCTTGTTGTATATATAGACCATTAGTAAAGGAGTTGTGCACAGATGAGTGACCGCACCTCGAATCGTATTTTCGATATTGTTAATGTCACCTTTATTAGTTTGTTTGTCATATTCTGTCTTGCTCCGTTTTTGCATACCATTGCCATATCCATGAGTTCGAACCGGGCCATTACATCAGGTGAAGTAACGATCTTCCCGAAAGAGTTCACCTGGGATGCATATGGTCAAGTATTTTCAGATAGTTCCATGATCTATTCCCTAGGATTTACTACGCTCCTAACGGTTGCAACGACGTTACTCTGTATGTTGTTCACCATTGCTGCAGCATATCCATTGACAAAGAAAAAGTTGAAAGGCCGCAAGCTGTTTATGTACATCATTATCATTACGATGTTCTTCAGCGGCGGGATTATTCCTGAGTATTTGTTGATTCGTGATCTTCATTTGCTGAACTCGGTATGGGCATTGATTTTACCTGGATTGGTGAGTCCATTTAACCTGATTATCCTGATTTCTTTCTTCCGCGGAATACCGGACAGCCTAGAAGAGTCTGCCGAGATCGATGGAAGCTCTCATGTGCACACACTCTTTAAAATTATTTTGCCACTGTCTCTGCCTGTGCTTGCTACACTGTCTCTGTTTTATGCAGTTGGACGCTGGAATGGATTCCAGGATTCCCTGATGTACATTAACGATCCGAAACTATATCCATTGCAACTGAAGCTTTATCAGATGGTACAAAACAACATGGTAAGTGAGCTTACATTGCTGGAGGGTGCAAACCGTACAAGATTAACACCAGAAAGTCTCAAAGCTGCTACGGTTGTTTTTGCAACAGTACCGATCCTGCTCGTATATCCTTGGTTGCAAAAGTATTTTGTTAGTGGCGCAATGCAAGGAGCGGTTAAAGGTTAATTGGTAGTCCCCATTCACGCAAACATCACAACCGGGGAAGGAGAAGGAATGTATTATGCAGGGAATTGACAAGGGAGAATACTCATTCTCGACATGCTGGAATATCAGGAGACATCCTGTAGGAGAAGACATGATCCGGGAAATTGCAGGACTCGGCTTTCGCCGGGTGGAGCTTAACTATAACGTAACGAAGGAAATGCTGACTACAATCGAGCCGATGATTGAGCGCGGAGAGATTGGGGTGTCCAGTGTACACAACACATTCCCCCATGATCCCGATCCTGATTACGGAACCGATTCTGTGCTGCTCGGCTTTGAAGATGAAGTCAAGCGTAAGCGGGCCATTGATCTGCTGGTTGGATCGGCTGAATATGCGCATCGTTATGGAGGGGAAGCGGTTGTTGTACACCCAGGCGAGGTACCTTTCCCACATGATGTCAGCAAGGATCTGGAAAAGTTGTATCGCGAAGAAGGAACGGACTCTCCGCATTATCAGAGCAAATGGGCAGAGTTCATGGAGCGGCGCGAGGCCCTGAGCGCAGGGTATATTGAAAAAATTATCGTCAGTCTGGATGAAGTTTGCAACCGTGCGGTATCCAAGGGGCTAAACGTCCGTTTTGGGATCGAGACCCGCTCAAGACCGCAACAAATCCCTACACTTGCCGAAGCGAAAACGATCATTCAGGCTCTGAAGGGCGCTCCGGTCGGAATTTGGTACGATACGGGTCATGCCATTATGATGGATCGACTGGGACTGTACGATAGTGTAGGTGAGATGCAGGGGCTCATGGATGATATCGTTGGTGTTCATATCCATGAAACGCTGGGATTATCGGATCACTGGTGTCCATACGTGCACAGTAAGGATATGCACTTCTATGATGCATATCTGCCTATGATCCGTAAAGCACAGGTGAAGGTATACGAACTGAAGTCAGCCTGTGAACCGGAAGCGATTCACGAAAGTCATGATCTGCTAATGCAGAAACTTGCGAGTTTAGAAGTATAGTTTAGACAAAGTGATAAGATCGGTTGGCTTGGGCTGTTAGAGCGCACAGCCTGCTGATCTTATCTTTTGAATAGGGATATTTTTATATGAGTTGATGTTATTGAATGGATGGGATGGAGGGGTAATGTAGATGTATATACAAATGGTAGAAAGCAATGACAGAGCTACTGAACGAGGCATTGAGCGGCAGGTGCTTGATTCGGAAAGCCGTTACTATGGTGGAACAATTGATCCCTTTTCGGGTGTGGCTTGGGTTAACCATACGACGGGAACACCTACAGATATGTGTTTCTGGGGGGCAGCCCTTTCTAATCCAGACTCAACGTATTATCGTGACGAGACTCTGTTAGAGAGACT
Organism: Paenibacillus cucumis (ex Kampfer et al. 2016); assembly: GCF_019748695.1. Lineage (NCBI taxonomy): Bacteria > Bacillati > Bacillota > Bacilli > Caryophanales > Paenibacillaceae > Paenibacillus > Paenibacillus cucumis (ex Kampfer et al. 2016). The sequence goes on from NZ_JACLIC010000036.1 coordinate 24,462, forward strand.
TCGGCTAGCGAGTGAGTTTGTGTTGCGTCATCAGCACAGTGATGGATCGATATCACCTGGCTGGACAAACTATCACTCCCCGCCAGACACTGCTTTTGTTGTCGTAGGATATTCGCAGTTATATCAACTTTTGAACCAACAGGATTGGGCGCCACTGAAGCCTGTACTGGATAATATGCGATTGTTTCTGGAACGGACGATTCCAGTCATGTTAACGGGAGGCTGTCATACACCAAATCATCGCTGGGTGTTGTGTGCCGCACTGGGTTTTCTGCATGAGATCTTTGGTATAGAGGAAGCGGTGCAACGTGCGGAGCAATGGCTAGCGGAAGGGATTGATATTACTCCTGACGGGGAGTGGACGGAGCGCAGCAACGGAATTTACAATGCGGTGAGTGATATTATGCTGATTCATGCTGCACGTTTGTTGAATCGCCCTGAACTGCTGGAGCCGGTACGTTTGAACCTCCGGATGATGGTATATCTAGTGCACCCTACCGGTGAAATTGTGACTGATTATTCAGGTCGACAGGATCTGGGCAGTAAACATGGCTTGTCCTCATATTATTTGCCCTATGCGATTATGGCCAAACTGGATCAAGATCCGATCTTTGCAGGTATGGCTGCTTGGGCAGACAGCGATTTGACAGATCCAGGCGTGTGTTCGGTGAATGCACTCGTGCGATTGTTGCTGGAGCCTGAGCTTCAACAAACTATCGGAACAACGGATGCGCTCCCGAGCCAATATGAAGTTATGCTCAATGAGCATTTTGGACGGGAACGTTATGTGAGCCAAATGGAGAACGTAGGCCATTATGGACGAATCTCGCACAGTCGCATGCATACGGATTTTGGTGCTCCTGTTGCCCGAATCCGTGATGGAGAGACCAGTGTAACTGTCATGACTGAGGTAGCTCCGTTTTTTGCGCTTCGCCACGGTGAGGTACGTCTGCTCGCGGTTCAGTTAGCATCTTACTTCAACCCCGGGTATGTACCGATGCAAAATATGACTCGTCTCCCTCAGGGATATCGATTGACCGGGGAACAGAAGAAAGGCTATTACGGGCCTGTTCCTTCGGCTGATCTACCAGCCACAGCTTCTTCATCCATCAGTCCGTGGTATTTGCTTCCTCATCAGACTCGTACACTTACACATGAGCAGACATTCCGTGTTGGTGCAGAGGTACTTCAGACAGATCGTGGCTGGACGCTGCATCTGACTGGTGAGGAACCACAGGACATCATGATGCAATTATCCTTTGTATTTGGAAGTGAAGGAGAACTTAGCTGTGAGGATGGCATAGAAACCAGTGATGGTAGTATTCTGTGGAAAGGCGGCAAGCTTCGTTATAGTTGCGGAGAAGATTGGCTTGAGATTGATGGAGGCGAGATGGGACATCTGGCGGCAACGGTGCGTGAAGCCAAAATGCCTGAGAATTGCAAAATTGTACTGGTTAATTTCATGACTCCCTTTGATAAGACGCTGAATATAACCCTTTCTCCGTCACTAGTATGATGAGAAATCTCAGTAAACTTCTTAGCTAAGTATTTATAGAATTAAGTAAACAGCGTGTACCGATATTCATCCGGTGCATGCTGTTTATGTTTTTTGAATCTTTTTCTGGTAATAAATGGGATTAAATGTTATGAATTTAGTTGTTCTAACGCAGTTTCAATTGCTTCCTTCATTAATGGGTGGTCGTTGCTGTTACTCCAGTAAATGATGAGAATATTTTCTTTTTCGTATGGGAAAGGGAACGTTGAAGAATTAATATTTCCTGTAACGCCACTGAATTCTTTAGCCCCTTTTAAACGATCCTTTTCTGAATTGAATATATAGAAATGGATAAATTCGTCGGTATTATTGTTTTCTTCTGAGCCTGGCAACTTAACGGAGTACACTTCCGGTATAACATCATTTAATTTCATAGGATATCCGGTAATGCCATAAGGCTCTAATTCTAAATTTTGCGATTTAAGTGCATTGAGCACATCATCCAAATTTAACTTGTTTTCATTGTCTCTGGAACATCCGACTAAGGCAACGAAGCACATGATAATCATGATTAAGCGCAAATTTGTCTTTGTAATATTCATATGAAATCCCTCTCCTTGGATAATATCTGCTTATTTTCGTCATAGACACAATTTATGTTAATTTTCAATGTGTAAAACTGAGTTAAAGTGATGCATTAGGTGATTTGTATGGGAAATTATATAAAATTAGCATTACAGTGAAAAGATAAACTTATTTTACCACAAACAATTCATACCATTTAAATTCCCTTAAATGGAGAGTGTTATAGAGGGTGTGGAATTTATCTATCTATGAAGCTCTGGACCGATGGTATTTCACTCATAATCGGGATAAAATGCCATCTGAATTATTTGTATTTTTTTCATAAACGACATGAAACTACATATAGCGAAGAGCGCCTAAAGATGTGGTATACTGAAGAGTATGAATGAAAACAAAGAGGAGGTGCCTTGCGAGATGAAGGGCAAGCTAGTGCGGACCGAGGGTCACCTTGCCAATATTATACCGATTCACTTGGATGCTTCTTTCTTTTTTGAAAGAGCTGTCCGCTCGCTGGACCGTAATCATGTCGACAAGGCATTGAAATATTTTCGCAAAGCTGTTGAGTACGAGCCGGAAAATCCGGTGAATCATTGTAATATGGCGGGTATATTATCAGAAAAGGGAGACTATAAAGCTTCCAATGCCATTCTGGCTCATGTGCTGGATGTGGTTGACCCGTCGATGACGGAATGTTATTTCTATATGGCAAACAATTATGCCAACATGGATCAATTTGAGGAAGCCGAGCGGGCGTTGGTCACCTATTTAGAGGAAGACACGCAGGGGCAGTTCATGACGGAAGCAGAAGAGATGATGGAGCTTTTGTATTATGAGCTGGATCGCCCAGCCAAATTAAATCGAATCAAGTCACGCCAGGGGGTTGTGGAGCACGATCAGGCACGTGAGTTGCTGGAAGAAGGGAAGTTTGCCCAAGCGGCAGAACTGCTTGAAGGCATGTCGCCCGATTATCCGGATTATCTTGCTGCCCGTAACAATCTTGCTCTCGCCTATTATTATATGGGACTGTTCTCCAAAGCGAAAGAGACTATTGCTGAAGTGCTGGAACAAGAACCGGGCAATCTGCACGCACTATGCAATCTGGCGATCTTTTATCAAAATGAGAATCGGACAGACCAAGTGCTGTTGTTGATTAAAAAACTGCGCGCGATCGTGCCATTCCAGCACGAACAGGTATACAAGCTCGCTACAACAATGGGGATTCTGGGCCAGCATGACGCGGCCTATATTCATTTCCGCCGTTTGCTTAAGGGTGAAGAGACCGCCACTGATCCGGCACTGGCGCATTACGCAGCAGTAGCAGCTTTCAACACAGAACGGTATGACATAGCAAAGCGGCTGTGGCATCACGTGAACAAGCTTGACCCAGGTTCTGAGGTGGCTCGTTATTATTTGGACGGCCTTGAAGCGGTGATTCAAGGTGTGCAGGAGCCGAGTAAGTTAAGCTATCACTACCATCTTCCTTTTGACGAGCAGTTCAAGCAATGGGAGGATTACGGTAATGGCATTCCGGAAGAGATGAAAAATGATCCACTGATTCGCTCATCGTTCTTCTGGGCTTTACGTCATGGAGATCAGGCAACCAAGCTGCAGGTTATTCATGCGCTTGGCATGATTGGGGATTATGAGGTGCAACAGGCCTTGCAATTGTTCATTGATGAACCTGGTGAAGAGCCTACCCTGGTCAAGGCGGCGCAAGCCGTTTTACATGATCTGCAAAGGGTTGAACATCCTGAATTGAACGCTGAAGTTTCTCAACCACTTACCCCGGAGGCAGAGGCGTTAAAGACCGTACCTAAGGTGAGTAAGAAGGAAATTACAGGGATTCGACTCGGAAAAGAGACATCCCCCCATTGGCAGGCTGTTGTTGATCGTGCGCTTCAGATGTCAGAGGCGAGAGCCGAATTACAGCAAGAGATGGAGCGGATCTGGACAGATTATGTTTCCAGGGTTCGACCGGATCTATCTGGTTCTAAACAGATCGAAGGATGGGCTGCAGGACTGGAGTATCTGGCTTCCAAAAACCGTAGCCGGCCCGTTACGTATCAGAGTATCGCTGAACGTTACGGTATATCCGCATCTACTGTCAGCAAATATGCGAGGCAGCTCAATCAGATCTGTAGTGTAACTCCGCCTAACGGATAGAATTCAGAGATATAGGCTCTGTAAAACGTTGCAATTCAAGCTTGAAGCATGGTTGTCCTTGAGAGAAGGATACATTAACCGGGAAAACGGGTAAACTTAACGAATAGGTCTAAAAATGCCTGTAGATATCATCTTGGCAAGTTATTCGCGACCATTACACATCTTAACCTGATGAAGGAGGCTGTATCTATATGTCTAAATACAGAACGATTGTGATCGGAACCGGACCTGCGGGTCTGACAGCAGCGATATATCTGGCTCGTGCGAATCTGAATCCGCTGGTGATTGAAGGTCTTCAGCCAGGTGGGCAATTGACAACGACTACAGACGTCGAGAACTTCCCGGGTTTCCCACAAGGGATTATGGGGCCTGAGTTGATGGACAACATGCGTAAGCAAGCAGAACGTTTTGGGGCTGAATTCAAGAATGGCTGGGTGGAAGAGGTTGACTTCAGTAAGCAACCTTTTAAAGTAAGTGTGGGAGGCATTGGTGAATTGGAGGCAGACTCCATCATTATCTCCACAGGTGCTTCGGCTCGTTATCTCGGTATTCCGGGTGAGCAGGAAAACGTAGGGCGGGGAGTAAGTACTTGTGCAACATGTGACGGATTTTTCTTCCGCGGCAAAAAGATCGTTGTGGTGGGCGGTGGCGACTCCGCTATGGAAGAAGCGAGCTTTTTGACTCGTTTTGCTACAGATGTTACGTTGGTTCACCGCCGGGATGAACTGCGCGCATCCAAGATTATGCAGGATCGGGCCCGCAGCAACGAGAAGGTGAAATGGGCTTTGAACCGTACACCGCTTGAGGTTGTACCTGAAGCAATGGGTGTCAAAGGGTTGAAGGTGCGCAACAATGAAACTGGTCAGGAAGAGTTGCTCGAAGCAGATGGTGTATTCGTTGCCATCGGGCACACGCCGAATACTGGATTTCTTGGTAACGCTATTGCACTGGATGAGCATGGGTATGTTGTGGTGAAGCCAGGAACAACAGAAACCAACATTCCAGGTGTATTTGCTTGTGGTGACGTTCAGGATACGAAATATCGTCAAGCCATTACAGCTGCAGGATCAGGTTGTATGGCAGCGATGGATTGTGAAAAGTTCCTGGAGGGAAGTATCGTGCACGATTGGAGCGAAACGCTGGATAAGTAATACGCATGACAGCCCTATGGTTTGGAATAAACTAGCATAAGAGACAACGGGAAGTCTCATGAACTGAGAGAAGCCGGAGGGCTTCTCTTTTTTTGAAACGATGATGGGCATGATTTCGTATACATAAGGGGTATATTAGCTGTGAGGTGAAGAAGTTGGGGGAAATGATAAAAGATTGGCTTCAGAATGCAACGGTTAGACGTTTTTTGATCCTGCTGTTGTTCTGTTTAATTTTGTTCAGTATGGGGAGTATGCTTCATATGATTCTGCTGTTGTTCCTGGTGACTTATGTCATGAACAGGCTACAGCATCTCATTACAAAAGGTTTGAATCGCTTTTTTCCAATCGACTATAAAGTCGTGGTCATTCTGCTGTATATGATTGTGATAGCCGGAATTGTACTTGGTATATCCAGATATTCACCACGGATTGTGGATCAGGTTGTGCAGTTAACCAACGAGATTATGAAATTTCTCGACACGGCTGATGGTGATAATTTTGCCTCCAAGATCGCTGGTTATCTGCAGTCCTTCGACATTAAAAATTATACCAACGAAGCGCTGAAATACATTTTTGCCTTTAGTAAATGGCTGGAATTCATCCTGCTGGTTATTATTTTGAGTTTGTTCTTCCTGTTGCAGAAAAAAGAAATCTATAAATTCACATCCAAGTTCAAAACAAGTAAAATCGGTTGGTTCTATAATGAAGTGGCATACCTGGGAGACAAATTTGTATCTTCTTTTGGTAAAGTCATTGAAGCGCAGCTGCTAATTGCCGTATTTAATACGGTGCTGACGATGCTCGGATTGTGGATCTTAGGTTACCCTTACCTATTCGCGTTAACAATTATGGTCTTCCTGCTCAGTCTGGTGCCTGTTGCAGGGGTTATGATCTCCCTTGTGCCGCTCTGTCTGATCGGGTATCAAATGGGCGGATTGCAGATGGCCATCATCGTGATCGTTATGATCATCATTATTCATGCGCTGGAAACATACTTCCTGAATCCGAAGCTCATGGCGCACAAGACCAAGTTACCGATGTTCTACACCTTTATCGTGCTGATTCTGTCGCAGCATTTCCTCGGCATCTGGGGCTTGATTATTGGTATTCCGATCTTTGTCTTCATGTTGGATATTCTGGATGTAAACAAGATGGAGAAGACCGACGAACCAGTGCGAGTAGAGACGAAGTTGTAATTGATTCTTGAGAGTTCCTAAATTGTGCGAAAAAAAATAAACGCCTCCAGTGCTTCGCTGGATGGCGTTTTTTGTTATACCCACACCTGAGGTGAGGGGTATCATGGGGGATTTAGTTAACAATGTCATGGTGACCAGATGACCATTGTCAATTTTTATGAATGGAACGAGGGATAATGAAATATCATGAGTTGAGGCTACCCTTTCTATCAGGGGAGGAGGGAGCATGGCGTTTTAATAGATTGAAATGAGGTTGTATACGCATTCAAAAATGGTGTGTGATGTCGTTCACAACCCTGCCAAAGCATGTTGCGCGTGAGGTCTTCTCGTCTTGACCCCGGCGTATCCTTCAATTATAGTTGGTACGTAGGACTTAAACTATTTTAGATAGATAAAGGTGGCTTGCAGCATGTCTGAGAAAATCTACGTTGGGGTCGATCTCGGCGGAACAGCAATCAAGGTCGGTATATGTGATGATCAAGGTCAGCTTATGCATACGTATGAAGGACCGACTGAAGTGGACCAGGGCGTTGACACGGTTATCGCCAACATCGAGAAGTATGTCCGTCATATCGTAGCCGAATCGCCATACAGCTGGGAACAGCTTGAGGGTGTCGGAGCAGGAGTTGCCGGTTTCACGAATGTACGCGAGGGGATTATTGTTCATGCTCCTAACATCGGATTTCGGAATGTAGCCATTCGTTCGGTTCTGGAAGAGCGTCTGGGCAAGCCTGTCAAAATAGATAATGATGCGAACGTTGCTGCTCTGGGTGAAGCTTGGGCTGGGGCCGGCAAGGGTGTAGACAATTGTGTATGCTTCACACTCGGTACAGGCGTTGGCGGCGGTCTCATCCTGAACGGTAAAATCTATCAAGGGTTTTCCGGCATGGCAGGGGAACTGGGCCACATCAGTGTTGTGCCTGATCTGGAAGCAATCAAGTGTGGCTGTGGTAAAATGGGATGTGTAGAGACGGTATCATCCGCAACAGGTATCATTCGCATGGCGAAGGATGCTGTAGAGCGTGGTGATCATACGTCCCTTGCTTTGGTAGACAAAATCGCTGCCAAGGAAGTGTTTGATGCGGCCAAAGCAGGCGATGAAGTGGCACTGCGGATTGTAAACCGTGCGGCTTATTATTTGGGCAAATCCATGGCAACCGTAGCCGCTGTACTGAACCCGGAATTATTCATTGTTGGCGGTGGAGTATCCAAGGCAGGCGACTTCTTGTTTGATGAGATTCGGACTGTGTTTGCTCAATTGACTCCAGAGCCGTTGCAACAAGGTGTTCAGATTTTGGAAGCTACACTGGGTAATGATGCAGGAATCGTAGGCGCGGCAGGTCTCCTCTTACGTTCGTAGTACCTTTGTAACACGATATATCCGACAGCAATATGATAAGGAGGGGACATTTATGCTTGACGGTGAAGGCTCACCAGGCACAGGCGCCACGCTCATTATCATTACGGGCATGTCCGGAGCGGGTAAAACGATAGCTGTGCAGAGCCTGGAAGATCTAGGGTTTTTCTGCGTAGATAATTTACCGCCTGTTCTAATTCCTAAATTCGCGGAATTGATCGAACAGTCGAATGGCAAGATTGGCAAGGTAGCGCTGGTCATCGATCTTAGGGGACGTGAATTTTTCACAGCATTGTCCGAGTCTTTAAACTATATCAAGGATCATTTTACGATTCACTGCGAAATTCTATTTTTGGATGCAACCGATTCGGTTCTGGTTCAACGTTACAAAGAGAGTAGACGTAGACATCCGTTAGCGCCAGAAGGTATGCCGCTGGATGGCATTAAGCTGGAGCGCAAGATGCTGGAGGAACTTAAAAATTCAGCAACTCAGGTGCTGAATACCAGCACCATGAAGCCTGCTCAATTGAAGGAGCGCATCATCTCACGTTTCTCTCACTTGGAGAGCCAGATGTTGTCCGTGAATATAACGTCCTTCGGATTTAAATACGGTATTCCGATTGATGCGGATCTCGTATTTGATGTTCGTTTTTTACCGAATCCGCATTATATTGATCATTTGCGGCCGAATACAGGACAAAATAGTGAAGTGTACGAATATGTTATGAAATGGCCGGAAACGCAAGCGTTTCTGACCAAGCTGCTGGATATGCTGCATTTTCTGATTCCGCAATACCGGAAGGAAGGCAAAAGCCAGGTTATTATTGGAATCGGCTGTACCGGAGGCAAGCATCGTTCGGTAGCAATATCGGAATATTTGGGCAAAATGCTCGGAAGCAGTGAGACTGAAGCTGTTACCGTAAGCCACCGCGACGCTGACCGGGACCGTCATTGAAGAGGGTGAAGGGATGAAAGAGGCCGGACCACGGAGAGAACGTCCGAGAATCGTTGTTATGGGCGGCGGAACCGGATTATCTGTGATGTTACGCGGTTTAAAAGAAAAGCCGATGGATATCACGGCCATCGTTACGGTTGCCGATGACGGTGGGAGTTCAGGGATCTTGCGCAGTGAGTTGCAAATGCCGCCACCAGGCGACATTCGTAACGTTCTCACCGCGCTGGCAGATGTTGAGCCACTGCTTTCGGACATGTTAAAGTATCGTTTCAATACAGGCGCGGGGCTTGCAGGCCACAGCCTGGGGAATTTGATATTGGCTGCAATGACGGATATATCAGGCGACTTTGTGACCGCTGTGCGGGAGCTTAGCCGCGTGTTTGCCGTTAGAGGTCAGGTGCTTCCGGCAGCAGGTCAAGCTGTTGTGTTACACGCTGAGATGGAGGATGGATCAATTATTACTGGTGAGTCCAAAATCCCTGAGGCAGGCGGGCGTATTAAACGTGTCTTTCTTGAACCGGATCACGTGGAGCCGTTGCCAGAAGCTGTGGAGGCTATACGCCAAGCAGATGCGATTCTTATTGGCCCAGGTAGTCTATATACGAGCATCCTTCCTAATCTGCTTGTGCCCAAACTGGCAGAAGCTGTCGTTCAAACGGATGCGGTGAAGATGTTTATTTGTAACGTAATGACACAGCCGGGAGAGACCGATAATTATACAGTGAGTGATCATCTTAAGGCAGTGCATGATCATATTGGTCACCAGCTCTTTGACTACGTGATCGTGAACAATGGTGACATTCCGCTACAAGTGCAGAATAAGTATGCGGAAAAAGGAGCAAAACCGGTTGTTCTCGATATGAATGTGCTGAAAAGTTCAGGTTATCAGGTTGTCGCAGATACGCTGGTTTTGTTCAAAACCTATCTGCGCCATGATGCTGATAAGCTCAGCCATCATATTTACCAACTGGTCCAAAATTGGATGTTACGGAAGAGGTGAAGTCCCATGTCATTTGCAGCACAGACCAAAAAAGAATTAACGATGATTGAAAGTGAAGCGTGCTGCGAACAGGCGGAACTTTCAGCCCTCATCCGTATGCTTGGTGCAGTGCAGTTATCGAATAAAAAAGTCATCTTGGATATTTCGACAGAGAATGCTGCGATCGCAAGAAGGGCATACTCTCTGCTTAAAAAGCATTTTCAAGTGCATACGGAATTGTTGGTTCGCAAAAAAATGCGGCTGAAGAAGAACAATGTGTATATTGTTCGTGTTCCGTCTATGGTTCAGGAGATTCTAAAGGAGCTGCACATCGTCTCTGAAGGATTCTTGTTTACTCCTGGCATTAATGAAGAGTTACTGGAGAAGAATTGTTGTAAGCGAGCCTATCTTCGTGGTGCGTTTCTGGCAGGTGGTTCCGTAAATAACCCGGAGGGCTCCTCATATCATCTGGAGATTGCGTCCATGTATGAAGAGCATTGTCAGGCACTGGTGGATTTGGCTAATGAATTTCATCTTAATGCCCGGTGTATAGAAAGGAAAAAAGGATTCATCCTATACATTAAGGAAGGCGAGAAAATCATTGAGTTGCTTAGCATCATTGGTGCTCACCAGGCCTTGTTCAAGTTTGAAGATGTTCGAATTATGCGGGACATGCGTAATTCGGTGAATCGAATTGTCAATTGTGAGACAGCTAATCTGAACAAAACGATTGGCGCAGCGGTTAGACAAATCGACAATATCCGTTTACTGCAAAAGGAAGTAGGTTTGGAATCTCTTCCGGATAAGCTACGTGAAGTAGCTGAGGTAAGGCTTGCTCATCCCGATATCAATCTGAAGGAAGTAGGCGAATTGCTAAAAGGTACGGTTAGCAAATCAGGCGTGAACCATCGCCTTCGGAAGATTGATGAGCTTGCTGAGAAAGTGCGCGCGGAACGTTAAAGTTGAAGGTTGAAAAGAATCATTTAGGTTTAAGGTTTGTTATGACCTTACCAGGTCGTGTTGGGTTACTCGTGCGGGTGAAGGAGAGGCTTCGGCTCTGGATTTTGGCCTAAGCCCGAGGGCTATGTTTTTTCTTCTAGTGTCCTGCACGGGTTAATGGTATAATGTTGTATAAATATAATTGTGTATTTAATGTCCAGATTTCATAATAGGGGGTAAGTTTCTATGACAAAGCACCCGGTAGTTGTCCGTTTGAAAACGGGTCTCCATGCCAGACCTGCGGCACTGTTCGTTCAGGAAGCGAATAAGTACTCATCTGAAGTGTTCGTCGAGAAGGACGATAAAAAAGTAAATGCTAAAAGTATCATGGGAATCATGAGCCTTGCGATCAGTACAGGTACAGAAATCCATATTAGTGCTGAAGGCGCGGATGCGGATCAGGCTGTAAACGCTTTAGTTAGCCTGGTGAGCAAGGAAGAGCTTGAGAACCAATAAGCTTCATGAACTCAATTCAATCCATGAAGAAGTCCCGCAAGGGGCTTTTTTGCGTTTTATATAAAATTTAATTAAACGGGTCCGTCAAGTGCAACATTATGGAATTTGTCCCGTCTGTTAAGGTATCAAATCGCTTCAAGTTTGAGAAGTTAACATATGAGGAGGTTATTCGTAATGGGTAAACAATGGATGAAACCGTTTGGTGCAGTGCTGGTGGCAAGTTCGTTGCTGGTCGGAGGAACGGCTTATGTAGCTCCAGGAAACTACGCTTATGCTGCCGAAGTTCAGGGCGTACAGCAAAATGTAATCAATGTCGTAGGTAAAGGTGAGATTCAAGTGAAGCCGGATATTGCCTATCTGTCCATCGGTGTGAACAGTACTGCCGATACTGCGGCGTCAGCACAGAAGGCAAATGCTGCTAAGATCCAAAAGGTTACTAATTTGCTGAAAAACACATGGAAGATCAGTGCAGATGATATTCAAACCAGTCAATTCTATGTGCAACCAAACTACACGTATAGCGAAAAAGATGGACAGAAAATTAAAGGTTACACAGCACATCACACGTTGACAGTGACATATCGTGATATGGACAAGATTGGTGAATTGCTGGATGCCGCATCCCAGGCGGGTGCCAACAACATCGAAAATGTACGCTTTACAGTAGAGAATCCGGAGAAATACGAATCCGAAGTGATTGCTAAGGCGGTAGCTAATGCAGATGTGAAAGCAGGAGCGATCGCTAAAGCGGTTAAACGTCAGCTGGGTACTGTTCTTTCGGTAAGTCAGCCAGATGCTAATGTTCCTGTGTTCTATGCATCAGAGCTCATGTCGCAAGCGAAGAGTGAATCAGATGCAGGTACACAGATTGAGGCTGGTCAGGTCAAAGTAAGCACCGTTCTGAATATCACGTATGAGATGAAGTAAGGAATTTTGCACATCACGGGATAAAATATTAAATATTAAGAATTTATAAAAATGACAAAAGCACTGTCCTTCGGGGCCGTGTTTTTTTGTTGCACATGCTGGCTTTGAGGAAGCGAGGGGAGAATTATTATTAAAATACCTACAGGAGAATAGGGTATATTATGTCGTTTTTGTATCATTGTTCGTGACAAAACGTTCATTTTAGATAGGTGAAATTGTCTGGTTTTCATCAATATTGTAACTGGAGCTGTAAATCTTTCGTTAGTTTAGCTAGCTATAATAAATAACGTAAGCGTCATGACCTACGCAATTAAAATAGTTTTACATAAAGCACTGGCGCAATAACACCAAAATGTTGAGAGGGGATTAGTGAATGAAACCATGGACTAGTGCACTGCTCGCGGCAGGCATCTTAATAGGTGGGGGTTCCGTATGGCAGGGAAGTTTTGCTCAAGCAGCTTTCGTACCTTCTAAAGTAACAACTCCGATTGAAATTGCATTAAAAGCAGAAGGAAATAGCAAGGGAAGCACCTCCCCAACGCTGATCTCGAGCAAAGTGAAACAAAGCAAAGTAAAGGTATTATCAACTACCGCCAAAGTCCAGATTAAAAACACAGAGGTGGCTTTGGAATATCCCCAAGTGAGCGGATTGAACAACAAAAAGGCTGAATCGGCTATCAACAAGGTGCTGAAAAACGAGGTTGATGCATTGGTGGCAAATTTCAAAAAAGAAGCAAAGGGATTTGAAAAACCTACAGCAGAGCGCCCGCATGAATTAATGAGTTCATATGAGGTGATGTATAACGAGAATGGTGTAATTAGTTTTGTAACGTCAAGTTACGCAATTCACGGAGGGGCAAACGGTAGAAATATTCGTAATGGACACACATTTGCACTGAGTACAGGCAAAGAGTTGACTCTGTATGATGTCTTGCAAAACAGTAAATCCATGCTTGATAAGCTCAGCAAGAACGTTGGGGAGCAGTTGGAAGCTAAATACAATGTCCGAAGCGAATATAAAGGTCTGGATAAAGATCAGGATTTCTATGTAACTCCTAAAGGGGTCGTGGTGTTCTTCCAACAATATGAGTACACTTCCCGTGCAGAAGGGTTTCCCGAATTTACTTTTAAATATAAAGAAGTTCTTCCTAAAGGAGCAGTACCTTTCAGTAACCTGAAAAAGAAATAAATGACGAACATGAAAAGAAGATTTAACTTCGCAAATTGGAACAATAGCTGCAGATCTTCCCTGGAATGGGTTAATGGTTAGTAAGAGGTAAGCGTGTGACTAATACACAATCGTCGTATATGGTGACGTAAGCAATGAATCTGATGGTGGATAACAGAGAGGAGTTTTTTAGATGAAAACATGGAAAAAGTGGACGAGTGCATTATTGGCAGCAGGTGTAATTATGGGAGGAAGCACAGCATGGATGGATCAATCGGTTCAAGCAGCATCCGTATCTGCCAAAGTAACTGCACCGGCTGAAGTAACGTTGAAATCAGGTGGAAAAACCCTCACGCAAAAAGGGTTGCTCCAAGGTGGATCTACATGGGTGGCGCTGACAGCAGTTAAGGATGTAGCAGGTGGGACATTGAAATATGATGCAAAAACAAAGTCATATACCGTAACTGCAGCGAACAATGCAATGACTGTTAGTTTGATGGATGGACAGCCAAACGTATATATTAATGGTTTTTATCCTCAAGTGGAAGCAAAGTTGATCCAGGGTCGTTTGTACATCCCGTTCTCTGCAATGAGAGATTATTTGGGTGTACAGGGTAACTGGGATGCCAAAACCAAAACACTGACCCTGAGTAAAGTGAAACAAAATAACGTTCAGGTGAAATCGACCAAAGCGAATGTAACCGTTAAAAATGCTGAGGTGGATGTGCAGTACCCGCAAGTGAGCGGACTAGCGAGCAAAGAGGCCGAAGCTGCGATTAACAAAGTGCTCAAAGATGAAGTGGACACCGCTGTTGCGGCGTTCAAAAAACAAACGTCAGAATTCGGTGGAGCAACCGCAAATCGTCCATATGCATTCGAAGCTTCTTATGTGGTGACTTACAATGAGAACGGTGTGCTGGGTCTGATCACTCAACGTTATGAGGACTATGCAGGCGCACATGGCATGACGACTCGCGCCGGTCATACGTTTGCTCTCGACACAGGTAAAGAGCTGACACTGGATGATGTAATTGCAAACAACAAATCGATGCGTGAAACGATCAGCAAAAAGGTTGGCGAGCAACTGAAAGCGAACGCGGGAACCCTGAACGACTACAAAGGCCTTAACAAAGATCAGGATTTCTACGTGACGCCAACAGGCGCAGTGGTATTCTTCCAGTTGTATGAGTACACCGCGTATGCGGAGGGCTTCCCTGAATTCAAGTTCACTTACAAAGATATTCTGCCTAAAGGAACCGCACCATTCAGCAACGTAGCTTCTGAGAAGTAAGTTCGTTTTAGCTTAGATGAAATCATAAAATAAAATAAATTCAAGTCAAAACAAGACAAGAGCACTTATACCTTTTATTCGTGAAAAATAATAAAGCAGAAGCCTCCGTCAAAGCAAGAGTGACGGGGGCTTCTGCTTTATGCAGGCAATGCACCCCAAGACCGGGTGGTGATATTGCCTGTTTATAATTAAAAAGCGCAGAGCGTGCTCACCTATATTCAGGTGATGCCCGCCCTGCGCTTATTTACGTTGTCTCCAGGTAGCTAAAGCTTAGATGCCTTGGGAGCCTACGTTTTGGATTACTTTATCGATGATACCGTAATCGGCTGCTTCAGCAGCACTCATGAAGTAGTCACGATCTGTATCTTTTTCGATACGCTCCAGAGGTTGACCTGTGCGCTCGGAGATGATGCGGTTCAAGGTATCACGCATTTTCAGAATGCGACGTGCACGGATTTCGATGTCCGACGCTTGACCTTGTGCGCCACCCAGTGGTTGGTGAATCATAATTTCACTGTTTGGCAACGCAAAACGTTTGCCTTTTGCACCGGCATTCAACAAGAATGCACCCATAGAAGCCGCCATACCTACGCAGATCGTAGATACATCCGGTTTAATGAACTGCATTGTATCGTAAATTGCCATCCCCGCTGTGATGGATCCGCCTGGGCTGTTGATGTATAGGTGAATGTCTTTCTCCGGATCTTCCGCTGCCAGGAACAACATCTGTGCCATGATGGCATTCGCTACAACGTCATTCACGTCGCTGCCAAGGAAAATGATACGATCCTTCAGCAATCTGGAATAAATATCATAGGCGCGCTCACCCCGGTTGCTCTGTTCAACGACCATTGGAATATAACTCACGTGAAAAACCTCCTCGGAAATGTAAATGTTAAATGGTGTTTATACTTAAACTGTTACCGTATTAACCACATCATAAACAATCTCAAACAAAAAGTCAAAGAAAGTCAAACTAAGTTTGAAAAAAAAGAAACCTTTCCGGTTTCGTTGGTTAAATGCATTATGAGCTGTTAAAAAATTAAGTGGCGCGCCCGCCAAGAATCGAACTTGGATCTCAGGCTTCGGAGGCCTACGTCATATCCATTGGACCACGGGCGCAAATTATGTGACAGCAATAATGATTATAGCTTATGCACTGGTGAATTGCAAGCAGTTGCTTTGCATGAACATGGTGTGGTTTTCCTTACGATTAATGGGCTCACGTTGTCTTTCATGAATGGGCTGAGTTATTCCGAAGATGGTTTGAATTGTTTCGGAAATGATCATGATGAAGAAAGATGGATAAAGCTTGTATTTCAGTACATGCTATAAGAAGTTTTGGACATGCCCTATGAAAATGAAACACAGCAAGATATAGATGTTATGTGTGGACTTCTTCTATATATGGTGTGAGATCCTCATTTCCTTATCTCGATGTGTAAAGGTTGTGAAAATAGGCGCGTACAAACGACTGCTAACCTGTCGAAATAAGCAATCGAAACACTTGCATCTCGCGTCAGTTTTAGGTAGAATGAACGTGGGACTTAAAAAGTTAACCCGGGACATTTTAAGGCCATGCAGAAAGCTTGGAACATGAAGCTTGCGGGAGTGGAAAGCATGCGAACGATCTTGGAAGTGCAAAAGCAGCTTCTGCCCGATCTCATGGATGTCTTGAAAAAACGCTATACGATTCTGCACCAGATCATGTTATCGGATGTGATTGGGCGGAGAACGTTAGCCAATTCCATGCAGATGACCGAGCGGGTTCTGAGAGCTGAGACCGATCTGTTAAAGGCTCAGGGACTTATCGAAATTGACAGTGCAGGGATGAAGATCAGCGAGGCGGGTTATAATTTGCTGCAGCAATTAGAACCTGTCGCGAAAGAGCTGTTTGGATTATCCGAGCTGGAAGAGCGAATCAAGCAAGCCTACGGTCTGCAAAAGGTAGTCGTGGTTCCTGGTGATTCGGATATATCTCCTTACGCCAAAAGGGAGCTTGGAAGAGCTGGAGCAAAAGCTCTCAGCAGTATCATGAATGACAACGACGTTGTCGCTGTAACAGGCGGATCAACAACGGCCGAAGTCGCAGAACAACTCACACCACCGACTTCAATGAAGGGTGTCTGGTTTGTACCAGCACGTGGCGGGTTGGGAGAGAGCCTGGAAATTCAGGCAAATACGATTGCATCCACGATGGCAAAACGGACAGGGGCTCAATACAAACTCCTGCATGTACCGGATTTGCTTAGTGACCATGCCTATGAATCACTGATCCAGGACCCGGGAGTTCAGGAGATTTTACAGCTGATCAGGCAATCGCGCATCGTAATTCATGGCATTGGTGATGCTGTGGAGATGGCGAAGAGACGCAAGCTTGCACCGGAGATCATTGACGAACTTCAGGAGCAGGGAGCTGTATCGGAGTCCTTCGGGTATTACTTCAATGGTCAGGGTGAGGTGGTACATACCATGCTTACGCTGGGCATGCGGCTTCAGGATATCGAACGCACCGATGTAGTCATTGGCATTGCGGGCGGCAAAAGCAAGGCAGCTGCCATCCATTCCGTACTGCGGTTCGGACAGGAAGATATTCTGATTATTGATGAGGCTGCGGCCGAAGTCATCGTCGCTGACATGGAAAAGATCTAACTTTTCAGAGATGAAATGGTTTTATTTTGAACACAACTCTTGTTGTCTTGACGGACTTTACCGTCTGTCTTGAATATATAGTTTCATAAAAAACTAATCAAAACTTGGGAGGAACTTACTCATGATTAAAGTAGGTATTAACGGTTTTGGACGTATTGGTCGTTTGGCATTCCGCCGTATTCAAAATGTAGAGGGCATTGAAGTTGTAGCAATCAACGACTTGACTGACGCTAAAATGCTGGCTCATTTGCTCAAATATGATACAACTCAAGGTCGCTTCGATGGCGATGTTGAAGTACATGATGGTTTCTTCAAAGTAAACGGCAAAGAAGTTAAAGTACTTGCTAACCGTAACCCTGAAGAACTGCCTTGGGGAGACCTGGGTGTAGACATCGTTCTGGAATGTACTGGTTTCTTCACAACAAAAGAAGCTGCTGAGAAACACTTGAAAGGTGGAGCTAAGAAAGTTGTTATCTCCGCACCAGCTACTGGCGACATGAAAACCATCGTTTACAACGTAAACCATGAAATTCTCGACGGTACTGAAACTGTAATCTCCGGCGCATCTTGCACAACAAACTGCCTGGCACCTATGGCAAAAACACTGCAAGACAAATTCGGAATCGTTCAAGGTTTGATGACTACAATTCACGCTTACACTGGCGACCAAAACACATTGGATGCTCCACACCCTAAAGGTGACTTCCGTCGTGCTCGCGCAGCAGCTGAAAACATCATTCCTAACACAACTGGTGCTGCTAAAGCAATCGGTCTGGTTATCCCTGAACTGCAAGGCAAATTGGATGGTGCAGCTCAACGTGTACCAGTAGCTACTGGTTCCCTGACTGAGCTTGTAACTGTTCTGGGCAAAAAAGTTACTGCTGAAGAAGTTAACGCAGTTATGAAAGAAGCTTCCGATCCACAAACTTTCGGATACACTGAAGACGAAATCGTATCTTCCGATATCCAAGGAATCACTTTCGGTTCCCTGTTTGATGCAACTCAAACTAAAGTTCTGACTGTTGGCGACCAACAACTGGTTAAAACTGTAGCTTGGTATGACAACGAAATGTCCTACACAGCTCAATTGGTTCGCACATTGGAGCACTTTGCAAAAATGATCAAGTAATATCTGTAATAACATAGAGCGGAAACAGATTGTTATTGTTTCCGCTCTTTATATATGGATATTTAGTTAATTTCTCATGAACACCAGGACTGACAAGGGATTCAGCTCTTGAAAGGTTCACCAAATACATGGGTGCGGAGGAAATAGAGATGAACAAAAAAAGTGTACGCGATATCGAATTGAATGGAAAACGGGTATTTGTCCGTGTAGATTTCAATGTGCCGCTCGAAGATGGTAAAATTACAGATGACAAACGTATTCGTGCAACACTGCCTACGATCAACTTCCTGATCGAAAAAGGTGCAAAAGTAATCTTGGCGAGCCACATGGGACGTCCAAAGGGTGAAGTTGTAGAATCCATGCGTTTGACACCAGCAGCTGAGCGTTTGTCTGAATTGCTGGGTAAACCGGTTACTAAAGCGGATGATTCCGTAGGTGAAGCGGTTAAGGCTCAAGTCGCGGCATTGAACGATGGCGACGTATTGTTGCTTGAGAACGTTCGTTTCCACGCAGGCGAAGAGAAAAACGATCCGGAACTGGCAAAACAATTTGCTGAACTGGCTGACGTATTCGTTAACGATGCATTCGGCGCTGCTCACAGAGCACATGCTTCGACTGAAGGAATCGCTCACTTGCTTCCAGCAGTGTCCGGTTTGTTGATGGAAAAAGAGCTTGATGTGTTGGGTAAAGCCATCTCCAACCCTGAGCGTCCTTTCACAGCAATCATCGGTGGTTCCAAAGTAAAAGACAAAATCGATGTGATCGACAACCTGCTTAACATTGCAGACAACGTAATCATCGGTGGTGGTTTGTCTTACACATTCATGAAAGCTCAAGGCCACGAAGTAGGTCAATCCCTGCTGGATGAGTCCAAATTGGATGTAGCACTTGGCTTTATCGAAAAAGCGAAAAAATTGGGTAAAAACTTCTACCTGCCAGTGGATATCGTAATCTCTGACGATTTCAGTGCGGACGCAAACACAAAAATCGTTGAAGTTGGCGACATTCCTGCAGATTGGGAAGGTATCGACATCGGTCCTAAAACACGTGAGATCTACGCTGACGTTGTTAAAAACTCCAAACTGGTTGTATGGAACGGACCTATGGGCGTATTCGAAATCGAGCCATTCTCCCACGGTACTCGTGCAGTAGCAGAAGCTTGTGCTACAACATCTGCTTACACAGTTATCGGCGGAGGCGACTCTGCAGCAGCAGCTGAGAAGTTCAAATTGGCTGACAAAATGGACCACATCTCCACAGGTGGCGGTGCATCGCTCGAGTTCATGGAAGGCAAAGTGCTTCCAGGCGTAGTTGCATTGAACGACAAGTAAGCTTTAAGCTATAGCATGAAGGAGTTGAAACCAATGAGAACACCAATTATCGCGGGTAACTGGAAAATGTTCAAAACGGTTTCCGAATCCAATGACTTCATTCAGGAAGTTAAAGGAAAAGCGGAAGTCGCAGGCGTAGAAACAGTAATCTGTGCACCTTTTACAAACCTGCCATCTCTGGTAGAAGCTGTGAAAGGCACTAACATCAAAATCGGTGCACAAAATCTTCACTTCGAAGACAATGGTGCGTTCACTGGTGAAATCAGCGGTATCATGCTGAAAGAACTGGGTGTTGATTACGTGATTATCGGTCACTCGGAGCGCCGTCAGTATTTTGCGGAAACCGATGAGACTGTCAATAAAAAGTTGCATGCAGCATTCCGTCATGGATTGACTCCAATCTTCTGCCTTGGTGAAACGCTTGAAGAGCGCGAAGCAAACCAAACAAAAGACGTATGTAAAGTGCAAACCGAAGCGGCTTTTGCAGGTCTGTCTGCAGAGCAAGCGGCACAAGTCGTTATCGCTTATGAGCCAATCTGGGCGATTGGTACAGGCAAATCCTCCACATCCCAAGATGCGAATGAAGTTATTGCTTACATCCGTACATTGGTGAAGGATCTGTACAACGAGCAGGTTGCAGATGCGGTTCGTATCCAATACGGCGGCAGCGTGAAACCGGAAAACGTAACAGAATACCTCGGACAAAGCGACATCGACGGCGCACTTGTTGGCGGTGCCAGCTTGCAGCCGGCTTCGTTCATCGCGCTTGTTGAGGGGGCGAAGTAAGATGACAGCTCCAAAACCTGTAGCACTGATCATTATGGATGGCTTCGGTCTGCGTAACACGGTGGAAGGCAATGCGGTAGCGCAAGCCAAGAAACCGAACTATGACCGTTTCATGAGCCAGTTCCCACACACAACTTTGACTGCATGCGGTGAGGCTGTAGGTTTGCCGGAAGGACAAATGGGGAACTCCGAGGTAGGTCACTTGAACATTGGTGCCGGCCGGATCGTATATCAGGATTTGACCCGTATCTCCAAATCGATTCGTGACGGCGAGTTCTATGACAATGAAACACTTGTCAAAGCGGTGCGCGAAGCGAAACAGAACGGTAAAAAGCTTCATCTCTACGGCTTGTTGTCCGATGGTGGCGTACATAGTCACATCGACCACTTGTTCGCGATGCTGGATCTGGCTAAAAAAGAAGAAATGAATGAAGTATACATTCATGCCTTCCTGGATGGCCGTGATGTTATGCCGGATAGTGGTAAAGACTTCATGCAGAAGCTGATCGCTAAGATTGATGAAGTGGGTGTAGGTAAAATCGCAACGGTTCAAGGCCGCTACTATGCTATGGACCGTGACAAACGCTGGGAGCGTGTGGAGAAATCTTACCGTGCCATCGTTTATGGTGATGGGCCGAAATACACTGATCCACTCAAAGCGGTTGAGGAATCGTATGAGAAATCCGTATTTGATGAGTTCGTTGAACCAACGGTTATCGTTCAAGCGGATGGTGAGCCGGTAGGTCTGGTAGAGAGTGGCGATTCCGTCATCTTCCTGAACTTCCGTCCTGACCGTGCAATCCAGTTGTCGCAAGTATTCACGAACTCCGATTTCCGCGGTTTCGATCGTGGGCCGAAGTTCCCTGTGGGCTTGCACTTTGTGTGCCTGACGTTGTTCAGCGAAACGGTTGAAGGTTATGTGGCTTACTCGCCTAAAAACCTCGACAATACGCTGGGTGAAGTGCTGGTACAGAATAACAAAAAACAACTGCGTATTGCAGAAACGGAGAAGTACCCGCACGTAACCTTCTTCTTCAGCGGCGGCCGTGACGTAGAGCTTCCGGGCGAAACTCGCGTGCTGATTAACTCACCTAAGGTGGCGACGTATGACCTGCAACCGGAGATGAGCGCTTATGAAGTAGCCGATGCAGCAGTCCGTGAGATTGAAGCGGATAAACACGATGCGATTATCCTGAACTTTGCTAACCCTGACATGGTTGGACACTCCGGTATGCTGGAGCCTACGATCAAAGCGGTTGAAGTGACGGATGAGTGCATGGGTCGCGTTGTAGACGCGGTACTTGCCAAAGGCGGCGTGGTGCTGATCACTGCGGATCATGGTAATGCGGATATGGTGTTTGATGAGCAAGGACGTCCGTTCACAGCTCATACAACGAACCCGGTTCCATTTATCGTGACTGATCCAAATGTAACGTTGCGTGAAGGTGGAATTCTGGCCGATATTGCGCCAACGATTCTTGACCTGATGCAATTGCCACAACCGGAAGAGATGACAGGTACATCTGTCATTGCTACCCGTAAGTAAGTTGCACAGCCAACATATATGAAATTGGGAAGTTTGGCGTTTGCCCCTGAACGGAGTCAGCAGAAATGGTCTGAAGAAGCGTGAGCGTTCGCCTTTATCACTAGGATTCCAACTTATGAGAATAAGTTCAAAGGAATCCGGGGATAACAGCGATCGGAAGACGATTCTGCTGATGTAGTGGATAAGGGGAAACACAAGTGGTCCTAATTTTTAATAAATTCAAAATTAAAGGAGATTATCACTCATGACTATTATTTCTGACGTGTACGCTCGCGAAGTCCTCGACTCCCGCGGTAACCCTACAGTTGAAGTTGAAGTATACCTGGAGTCCGGCGCAATCGGACGCGCAATCGTTCCATCTGGTGCATCCACTGGTGCCCACGAAGCAGTTGAGCTTCGCGATGGTGATAAATCCCGTTACCTCGGTAAAGGCGTTCTGCAAGCTGTTAAAAACGTAAATGAAATCATCGCTCCAGAAGTAATCGGTATGGATGCATTGGATCAACTGGGTATCGACAGATTGATGATCGCTTTGGATGGTACGCCAAACAAAGGTAAATTGGGCGCAAACGCAATCCTGGCTGTATCCATGGCTGTAGCTCGCGCTGCTGCTGATGCTCTGGAATTGCCACTGTATGTTTACCTGGGTGGATTCAACGCAAAAGCATTGCCAGTACCAATGATGAACATCATCAACGGTGGTGAGCACGCAGACAACAACATCGACGTACAAGAGTTCATGGTATTGCCAGTTGGCGCACCTAGCTTCAAAGAAGCTCTTCGCGTAGGCGCAGAAATCTTCCACAACCTGAAATCCGTACTGAGCTCCAAAGGCTTGAACACAGCTGTAGGTGACGAAGGTGGTTTCGCACCAAACCTGGGTTCTAACGAAGAAGCAATCACTACAATTATCGAAGCAATCGAAAAAGCTGGTTACAAACCAGGTGTTGACGTATTCTTGGGTATGGACGTTGCTTCCACTGAGTTCTACAAAGATGGTAAATACACTTTGGCTGGTGAAGGTAAATCTTACACTTCCGCTGAGTATGTTGACCTTCTGGCTTCTTGGGTTGAGAAGTACCCAATCATCACGATTGAAGACGGTATGTCCGAAGATGACTGGGATGGTTGGAAATTGCTCACTGAAAAATTGGGTGACAAAGTACAACTCGTTGGTGACGACTTGTTCGTAACGAACACTGAGCGTCTTGCTAGAGGTATTGAGCAAGGTATCGGTAACTCCATCCTGATCAAAGTAAACCAAATCGGTACCCTGACTGAAACATTCGATGCAATCGAGATGGCTAAACGTGCAGGATACACTGCTGTAATCTCCCACCGTTCCGGTGAGTCCGAAGACAGCACAATCGCTGACATCGCTGTTGCAACAAACGCGGGTCAAATCAAAACGGGTGCTCCTTCCCGTACAGACCGTATCGCAAAATACAACCAATTGCTTCGCATTGAAGATCAATTGGATGAGCTTGCTCAATACAATGGTCTTAAAGGATTCTACAACCTCAAAAAATAAGCTGTGTACACAGCTTTTCGGGCAAGCCGGGTAACCGGCTTGTCTTTTTTATGATTATATATGGTGCTGTAGAGTGTGGATGTAGTAGTTATATGAATACTGGGTGTCCAATTTTGAAATTTAAGGGAAATAGGGTGTGGTGTACTACTTGTATCACGCCTATAGCTATGCTACAATTAAAGTAACTGTTTTTATGGTCAGATGTTATGCCCACATGGGTAGGAGGTGGAAAGAATGGATATTGCTTTGAAATTGCTGCTCGTTGTTTTCTCGATCGGTCTAATCACTGTAGTATTGCTGCAGCACGGGAAAAGCGCTGGTTTGGCGGGTGCCATCTCCGGTGGTGCGGAACATCTTTTCGGTAAAACGAAAGCGCGCGGATTGGATCTTTTCTTGCAACGTGCAACGGTGGTACTGGGTGCAGGATTTATGATTTTGGCTGTTATTGTTACGATCGTTTCGAAGTAACTAGCAGTCAGCAAGAAACCGAATAGCTGAAGCCAATGGCTTAACGGATAAACCTTCGTTTCGTGCAGAAACGGGGGTTTTTTAGTAGAAATTTATTGCTCCAAAGTTTTCCATTTATATTGCTATATAGGCCATCTAGTCCTTCATGAAATTGAGGGATACTGTATTTTGCTTGTAACTTCTGTTCGATTCCCCCTTACTGTTTTAGAGACCCATTTCAGGCAGGTATGCCCCGGCGAGATGTAAAAATCCTGTGATTAATACTTCAAACGTATAGATGAGATTTGTGGTAAAACTAATTTTCTAAATACTAATTTAAATCAGATCGGGCATATCACATACTGCATAAACTGTTTGAAGGAGCAGACTCAAACGGCTAACTTGGAACGTTAAGAGACCAAGGGTCTTTTTTGGGTAGCTACGGATGGGCTGGATTGAATTCGTGTATACTAGGGTATGAGATAGTAAGGGCGCGGTAATCATACGCATTTTACTATATGGCATCTATACGAATACGGCACGAATTCCGATACATAAAGAGAAGAGATCAGACTATACTCTTACGTTTCCCGAGGTGAAAATTAATGATAACCGAACAACAATTGCTTGACTTCATGCGGGAGACCGCTTATAAACCGATGACTTATCAGGAGCTGGAACAGCACTTTCAGATTGAAGATGCTGCTGATTTCCGAGCCTTTTTGATTATGCTGAATACGCTGGAGGAATCCGGCCAAATTTTGCTGACCAGTAACAACCGCTATGGTATGCCAGAACGTATGAATCTGGTGCGTGGGCGCTTGCAGGCGCATGCGAAGGGGTTTGCTTTTCTGATTCCAGAAGACCGCGAACACCCGGACGTATATATCCATGCCAATGATATGAAAAGTGCAATGAATGGCGATATTGTGCTTGTGAAAGTAACGTCCCAAGGACCGTCCGGTGGTCGCCTGGAGGGTGAAATTGTACGGATTGTGACTCGTGCAATTACACAAGTTGTGGGTGTTTTTCAGAGCCACGAAGTGTACGGATTTGTAATTCCGGATGATAAACGGATTAATCGTGATATTTTTATCCCGCGTACGAACTTTGCTGGTGCTGTAGATGGACAGAAGGTTGTTGCCAAGATTGTCAGTTACCCGGAAGGTCGTGCAGCGGCTGAGGGTGAGATTATCGAGATTTTGGGTCACAAGGATGAGCCGGGCATTGATATTTTATCCGTCATTCGCAAGCATCAGTTGCCTGAAGCTTTCCCGGATGAAGTGATGCAAGAGGCGGAGAAAGCGCCGGATTCCATTACAGATGAAGAGATTATTCAGCAGGGACGCCGCGACTTGCGTGGTCTGAACATCGTTACGATTGATGGTGAGGATGCGAAAGATCTGGATGATGCGGTTAACGTGGAAAAACTGCCGAACGGCAACTACCGTCTGGGCGTGCATATTGCCGATGTAGGTTACTACGTGCGTGAGAACTCCAAACTGGATCAGGAAGCATATAACCGCGGATGCAGTGTGTATCTCGTGGACCGGGTTATTCCGATGCTGCCACAACGTCTGTCGAACGGGATCTGTAGTTTGCATCCACAGGTGGATCGTCTAACGTTGTCTTGTGAGATGGAATTTAACGACCAGATGAAGGTTGTGAAACACGACATTTTCACGAGTGTCATCAAAACGAAGGAACGTATGACCTATACCAACGTACGCAAAATCCTGGAAGGTGAAGAGCCGGAGTTGTTGGAGCGTTATAAAGATTTGGTGGATGATTTCCACCTGATGAAAGAGATTGCCTTGAAGCTACGTGCGATGCGTATGCGCCGCGGGGCGGTTGATTTTGATTTTGAAGAGTCCAAAATCATTGTCGATGAGAATTGCAAACCGGTGGATATTGTGAAACGGGAGCGTTCCATTGCAGAACAAATCATTGAGGAGTTCATGCTTGCAGCCAATGAGACCGTAGCGGAGCATTTTCACTGGCTTAAAGTGCCGTTTATCTATCGTGTGCATGAAGACCCGGATCAGGAAAAACTGCAAAACTTCCTCGCTTTTGCGGCGAATTTTGGACACCAGGTCAAAGGGCGTGGCAATGCCATTCATCCAAGGGCGCTTCAATCACTACTGGAGGATATTAACGGTACCAAAGAGCAGACGGTCATCAGCACGATGATGCTACGTTCCATGAAACAAGCGAAGTATGATTCGGAGATGTCTGGCCACTTTGGTCTAGCTGCTGAGTTCTATAGTCACTTTACATCCCCGATTCGTCGTTATCCCGATCTGGTTATTCACCGGGTCATTCGTGAAGTGATTGAGAACAAAGGAGCATTACCGGAGAATCGCCAAGAGTATCTGGCAAGCCGGATGTCGGATATCGCCCAGCAGTCTTCAGAGCGCGAGCGTGTGGCGGTGGAAGCTGAGCGCGATACGGAGAAAATGAAGAAAGCCGAGTACATGCTCGATAAGGTCGGCGAAGAGTTCGAAGGCATCATCAGCAGCGTAACCAGCTTCGGTATGTTTATTGAGCTGGAGAACACGGTAGAAGGTCTGATTCGACTTAGCGCGCTGACAGATGACTATTATCATTTTGATGATCAGCATATGGCCTTGATTGGTGAGCGTACATCCAAAGTATTCCGTATTGGTGACGAAGTGAAGATTCGCGTAGCACGAGTGAGTATGGAAGAGTACACGATTGATTTTGAAATGGTCGATATGAAACCTCGCCGAGAACGCGATGGCGGTTTCGATCGTGGTGCTCGCAGTGGTAAAGGTGGTCGTCCTGGTAGCGGCGGCGGCCGAGGTGGAGCCAAAGGTGGCTTCGGTGGAAACCGTGGTGGAAAAGGCGGTGCTGCAGCTGCTGGTTCAGGCGGTAAACGTGACCGAGGCGGCAGATCTGCAGAAGAGAGTGGTAAAGGTGCCCGCGGTGGCCGTGGTGGAGCGGCAAATGCCGGAGCAAGCGCAGGCTCATCAGCAGGTGGGTTTGCTGGTAAAGGCAGCGGCAGACCGAAAGGTGAACGTCGTGCGAGTGATGCAAGTGCAGGCACAGGCGCTTCAGGTAGTCGTGGTAAAGGTGCAGTGAGCTTTGGTTTTGGTTCAGGCAAAGGCGGGTATAGCTCATCCCCAGCGGGTCAGGAATCAGGTGAGCGCGGCCAAGGAAGTAGCCTGAATGGCAGCAGCCGTGGCGAAGGAAGCTTCAAATCCGGTAAGGGCGGTAGCGGTAAAGGTGGCAAAGGCGGAGGTAAACGTAAGAACACCTCACCTAGCGGTATCTTTATCGGGGAAAATGCTACACCGGGCGGCGCGCAAGAAGGCGGAGCACCACGCCGTAAACGTAAGAAAAACAAAGGCGGGGCCGGGAATGGGACAGCCGCTTTTGTTCGGAAGAAAAAGAAGTAAGTGAGAAGCCAGAAGAGGCGGCGCAGGCCGCCTCTTTCTTGATTTTAACAGCCGTCCTTGCTACAATTAAGGTCTGGCACAGGTTTTTTGGTGCAACATGGATGCTATGCTGGTACAGCATGGTACGGGTTTATTTTACGAAGAAGGAGTGAGGACATGGGCAAGAATGATGGGCAGAACAAAGTGCTTGCACAGAACAAAAAGGCTTCCCATGACTACTTCATTGAAGATACGTATGAAGCGGGCATGGTGCTGACCGGCACAGAAATCAAGTCGATTCGTAACGGTCGTGCGAACATTGGAGACTCATTTGCAACGATTCGTAACGGTGAGATTCATATTCACAATATGCATATCAGTCCTTTTGAACAAGGCAATCGGCATAATCCGCTTGATCCAACACGCACACGTAAATTGTTAATGCATAAGGTGCAAATTCATAAGCTACTTGGGTTGTCCAAGCAGGATGGATACAGCATTGTGCCGCTGAAAATTTATATTCGTAATGGCTATGCGAAGCTGCTACTTGGCTTGGGTAAAGGTAAGAAGCAGTATGATAAACGTGACACTGCCGCGAAGCGGGATGCTCAACGTGATATCCAACGTGCACTGCGCGAGAAGCAGAAGGTTGCGCGTTAAGAGAGAACTACGTTTCTCCAATGTTCATTCGCGTCGAGAAAATCGGAATCGATGGAGTCTCGCAGTTTGCCTATGTATGGGTGAGTGTGAGGCTTTTTTTATTTTGTAGATTGCGTAAATTTGTGCACCGGTGGGTAAATTAATTAAACCAACGGTTGTAGCTGGGTAAACTTTACTTCCGATGAGTCACGCGGTATAATATGTAGACGATTGAGCCTGATGGCGTGGTTAGTTGGCTAGTTTGGATAACCTTTCATCTGCGCTCAGTAGACTGGATTGCTTTCCAGCAATCCGCACTATATCGGTGATTCGGGCTGTGATATGATTATTCATGTAGCAGACAGGAATGCCGAGTATGTAAGAAACATCTTTTCACCTTGGAGGGATTAGATGTGCAGCACCTTTGCTCCGTATTCACGGATTAATCCTGGAGCCCTTCTTCATTGAGGGGGCGTTTATGGATTCGACGGGGATAGTTCGAGCATGGGTAGCGGGTAGTGGGGACGCGTCCGCTTTATCAACGCTAAAGCCTATTAAACGGCAAACAACAAACAAACTACGCTTTCGCAGCCTAAGAAACTGTGTGCGTGCTTCTACCCTGCATCGCCCATGTGACAGGACTAGGGGCTAACAAGTAGTGGGATACGCTGTCACATCTCCGCCTGGGGTGTGCTGAAGAAGACAATCAGGCTGACCCAACGTATAGCCGGTTACGGGGCGATACTCGGGTGACATCAAAACTGTGACTACACCCGTAGAAGCTTATGTGTCGTTATCTTCGGACAGGGGTTCGACTCCCCTCGCCTCCATTAGATTCAACTCAAAAGCCATCAACCAGTGTTCTGGTTGGTGGTTTTTCTGTTTATGCTATAATAAGCATAAATTTAGATTGGGGGGCTCCAGATGTTTGAAACTCGAGAACAGCTCCAAGAAATTTTAAAAAAGGCGAATCAACATGCGCGGAAACAAGCTAAAGAATCAGGTGCCTCAATTTATTATATGAAAAACAACAAACGTGTTCGTGAGGATGCTGAAGGAAATAAATTTGAAATTATATTTGATGCTACTGGGAAACGCCAGGAGTTTGAGTATCATGAATGAAACCGGACCAGTCATGACTGTGTTTGCGGTACCAATGGAGCAGGGAAAAGTACACTTAGCATGCAAATGAGAGAGTGGCTTGGTGAACTGGTTGATCCGGATCAAATTGCTAGAGAGTTGAAGCCAGAGAATCCGCGCAGTGCTGACCTATCTGCTGGTAGGGAAGCTGTAAAAAGGATCCGATCTCTCATTAAAAGTGGTGTAAACTTCGCTATTGAAACGACATTGTCCGGATCATTTGTTTTAAAACACATGGAAATTGCAAAAGCAAACAGTTACGAAATTGTTGTTTACTATATCGGTCTTGAGGATGTTCAAATGCATATAGATCGAGTTGCATCTCGTGTTGAACAAGGTGGACATTGGATTGCAGAAGAAGACATTCGTTATCGATATGGTCAGTCATTGAAGAACCTTATACCGGCTCTGGCCATTGCAGATCAGGTAATCATTATTGATAATACATACGAGCCTTTAATTGTTGCGGAAATCAGACAGGGTAATTTGATCTATAGTGTGGAGTGCATACCCGCATGGGCTAATCCTGTTCTTAAGGATTACTGATACTCGGGTGACATCAAAACTGTGACTACACCCGTAGAAGCTTATGTGTCGTTATCTTCGGACAGGAGTTTGATTCCTCTGGCTTCTATGCCTCTATTAGAGTCAAAAAACCATCAATCAGTGTCTGATTGATGGTTTTTCTGTAGATTAGCGAAGTACATTAAAATATAAAGAAAGGAGCCCTAATTATGCTTATACGATATTTTAAAGGTGCAGGCAGTTCATTATTCATAAGTATTCTAATTTATCTATTAACGGTCCCAATCCACTATGAGTATCTCACATTTCAACTTGGAATGATCGCTTTATACGTTTATGTTAGTTGTATATTGGGGATCATCTTATACTCAATCCTTGTTAAGTATAAAAAAGAGGCAAAGTATATATTTTGTTTCTTCTTATATATCCTATTAGGAGGTTTGGCATCTATAGCCTACTGGCCACTATTTTTCATATTTATAGTAGGTTCTTTGGTGTTTTATTTAGTTCAATTAGTACAAAAAAATAAGTTCCCTATAGTGTTGTCCATATCGGGGCCCATATTCTTGATTATAATCCTTATCCTAAACTGAAAAGATATGAGCTACCCTTTTACAGGCCAAGAAGTCGATTCATTCTATCTTGAATTCAATAAAACTGGTGAACAAGAAATATCACATAAGGAGTTAACCCCAGATGAGTGAAAAACACTGGCTTGTCGTGCAATATCCACTAAAGAGTGCGAACGGTAGCAAACGTGATCAGTGGTTGAAGGAAAAGGCCATGGAGTATCTTGAAACTGCTCTAACCCAGCATGAACTGGGGGAAGTGGATGGATGCGATATAGGAAGCAGCGTGGCTGATCCGAAGAAATATGTGATGAACATCTTCTGTGTGGTGACGGACGAAGAGCGGGGCATAGCATTGGTCAAAAAAGTGCTTCGAGAGAGCCGGCTGGATTACACCCGCATCCTCATTGCAACCATGCCTTACGGCACAGAAGACAGCTACACGCTGAAATTTGCTTCCCAAAAGGGTGTCACTGAGTTCTCACTAATAATCTCAACTACGTATACTATATGAGCGATCTTCACAGTTAACCGTGGAGGTCGTTTTTTTATGCTGAATAAGGCACGTCCATATCGAGTACGGCATTTTTCCACCTAATGCCCAACCTCTCTACCAATACAAACTAGCACAGAGCGATAAAAGGTGTTGAGGCTCTTCCAGATCCAGGCATATAATATACAATTGTATGCAGTCCGAGGGAGTGTGAATCTCTCGGAAATCTGAGAAGAATGGGGGGGCCCGTATTGAGCAGGAAGTTAAACCTGATATTACGTCTAAGAGAGTTTTTGCAACGAAAGCCCAAAACACTCGCCTTTAAAATTCCCTTTGCGTACTTTGTTATTATTCTGCTAACGGTGGCGTTTAGTGCGCTGGTGTTGAACCGTATTTCGGAAAATGATGCGCAGGAGAAGATCAACGAAGCGTCTCTGCAGACGATTACGTCGATCCAGACGAATGTCAATCTGATGATCGAGAATGTGAACAATTATTCGAAAATGATTTTCTCCGATCCGAACCTGCAAAACCTGCTAAGGCAAGGCAATGTATATTCTAATTTGCAGATGCAATCCAAGGTTAGTTCGTATTTGACCAACCTTATGCAAGCGGTTCCAATAATTGATTCAGTCTACATTTATGACAACTCGGGACACCGTTTTTCGGTGGGCACACAGCAATGGCCTGCTTTTCTCGAAGCGAATGTGAAGGATGCACCGTGGTATGAGCAAGCTCTGAATTACAAAGGGCGATACCTGCTCAGGCTGAATGGCGGTGACAGCAACGAAAAGCAAGCCGGAGTCGGAGCGGTGGCAGAGAACATGAACAACACTGTATACACACGGGCAGATGTAAAAGAAAATAAACGTCAGAACTCTCCTAATCATGAATTTGTTAACAAAGTGACGAGCAAGAACTCGAACAATAATGATCGAGGTACTGAGCAACTCAATAGAGAAATTCATGAAAACGAAAACACTAACAACATGGACAGCAAAAATACCAACGATATAAACAATAGTCAAAATGTCGGCATGCCCCCGGCCAACGGTAGAAGTTTAGAAATGGAGACGGAGAAGGAAACAGAACAGGGGAAAGAAAAAGAGAAAAAAAATGAAAATGAGAAACAAAAAGAGAAAGTGGTCTCTTTTATTCGTTTAATGCGCGACCTGGACGATACCTCTCCACTCGGCTTTCTGGTCATGAACATCAAAGAGAAATCCATTGCGCAGGCCTACGCTAATCTACCGGCATCCGATTCATTTCAGGTAGCCATTCTGGACGAGCATCAGCAGATTATCGCATCGAATGCCACTACAAATACGGCAACAAACACCATGACAAATGCTGTAAAGAAAGCAGCTTCTACAGCCTCTTCAACATCTCTGGCATACACAGCCTCATCAAAATCTACCGCACATACAGCAACTCCAACAACTACGGAATCAGAAGAAGCAATTCCATCTGATGCATCCTCGTCCACAGCTCAGAAACAAGCAAGTATGCAAGAGATTTTAAAGACGAATCAAGCGAAGTTAAAACAGGCGTTTCAGGAACAGCCTTCAGGCGTTCTGACTCTACATTCCGGAGGACAAGATTACGCGGTGACCTACCGCTCAGCGGGTGAAGATCAGTGGAAATACATCAGCATGAGTCCATACCGTGCAACAGATACACGCAACACATCTCTTGTTTTGCTTGCTTTTATGCTGCTGGCGGTGAATGGGTCTGTCTTTTTTATCAGTTCTTTTATTATCTCTCGTAGCGTCATCAAGCCGATTCATAAGTTACTCCGATCCATGCAAAAAGCACCCAGTGGCAACTTCCGTAAAGTTAAAGTGGAGCTGAACAGTTACGAATTTGAACAGCTGTACAGTGGCTACAACCAGATGATTGAGCAGATCGAGCAGATGCTCAGTCGCATTATTCAGGAACAACAGACGATCCGCCGAGCTGAGCTAAACACGCTCCAAGCACAGATCAAACCGCATTTTCTGTACAACACACTCGACTCGATTACTTCTCTTGCAATGTCGGGTATGAATGACAAGGTGTGTGAGATGTTGGAGGCACTCGGAAGTTATTATCGGCTGAGTGTGAGCAAAGGCAATGAGGTCATCACACTACGCGAAGAGGTTGAGATTGTACGTCATTATCTAAGCATCCAACAGGTACGTTATCCGGGTGTATTTGAAGTGCAGTACGATATCGATCCGGACTGTGAGCAGGTGATTATTCCCAAACTCGTACTCCAACCCCTGGTGGAAAATTCACTCTATCATGGTATTCGCGCCAAAAGCAGCTCAGGCATTATACGTATTCAGGCGCAGCAATCGGGAGATAGCGTTACTCTAACTCTTACGGACGACGGAGTAGGTATGTCCGAGGAACAAGTGCAACAGATTCAGCGCACAGAAAAGCACAACTTCATCCGACTCGTGCATGATCAGTCAGAGCCTAGCTCCTTCAGCGCCCCCGACCTAACTAATCTAGCTACTCCCGCCATTAACTTCAATGTGAATGCAAGCTTTGGTCTGTGGGGAACGATGGAGCGACTGCGTATATTTTATGATCGTGAAGATGTGTTGAAGCTTGAGAGTGTGCCTGGAAAAGGAACCATCATAACCATTACGATCCCGAAGGGAGACGTTGGATCATGGAACCATTAAAAGTACTGCTCGTGGATGACGAATATCTCATCCGAAATCTACTACGTATGCGCATCGATTGGCAGGAACAAGGCATGCAGATCGTTGGCGAAGCCTGCGATGCGTCAGAAGCCTTAGAGCAGATAGAGTTGTTACATCCCGACATCGTATTCACGGATATTTATATGCCCAAGATGGACGGCATTGAGCTGAGTGGCCTCATCTTGAAGCGTTATCCGAACATCAAAATTGTAGTGGTGACAGGACACGATGAATTTGAATATGCACGTCAGAGTGTGAAGCTGGGCATATCCGATTTTATTTTGAAACCGATTCGAGCTTCTGAATTATTACAGGTTACCACCAAGCTGCGAGCGGCTATCGAGCAGGAGAGAGGAAGGGAGTATGAGCTGACCAAGCTACGAGAGGAGATGAAGCGCAGTCTGCCGTATCTCAAGGAACGTTTTATGAATCAGTGGCTGCAAGGGGTGTTGCATGAGGAAGAGGTGCGGGAACAGGTGCGTTTCTTCGACATTCCAATCGCTGCGGATAACCCACAATCTCGAGTAGCCATCATCGAGGTACAGGCCGCGATACCTTCACAAACGGAGACTTCTACAGAGGAAGTTCAGATCCTGATGCGTATGGATGGTTTGAAGCACGTACAGGCCTATTACCAGCAGGATATATACAAAATCATTGTCATGGACACACACAATCGTATTGTCATCCTTACGACCCACCCTGATGCCAAGTTAACCGAGCAGGCCGAGCAACTTCTGGGTGAACTGCGATGTCTGCTGAAAGTTGACGGTTCCGAAGCAGACGTAACGATCGGGATCGGACAGCTACACTCTGGGTGGGAGGGCGTCTGTATGGCTTACCGTGAAGCATGTCGTGCTCTGGATTATCAGACGTTTGTGGGGAGAAACCAGGTCATCTGCTTCGAGGATCTCGTGATCGAAAGCGATAAACACAGTCAGCCGTATCGCTCGGATAAAGGGCTTCTAGAGCAGCTACAGTTCTGCATTAGCGTTGGTGCGGGAGAGGAGGCTGCGTCTTTGCTTCAACAGATCCTTGCTACCCCATTCTCCAATCCAGCACAGTTCCGTATGGCGGCTATGGATGTAATTACCGAATGCCAACGTGCCGCCATGGAGCAGCAACTTGAGGGTGAGCAGGTATTCAACCAAGAAGCTGTTGCCATGATGTTGATGGCAGAGCATTTACCAGACTTGAGAGCGATGCTGGAGCAACATGTCCTGTCCATATCGGGTGTGATTAAAGCCAAACGACAAGCGAAGGAAGTTAATTTAATCGATCAGGTCAAGGCGTATTTGGAAGAGCAGATGAGCAATGCAGAGGTGGGGCTATCGAGTACAGCCGCTGCTTTTTACGTAAGTCCGGGTCACTTGGGGCGTTTGATGAAAAAAGAAACCGGGCAGACGTTTGTCGAATATTTAACGCAGCTTCGTATGAAAAAGGCCGAATCCTTGCTGAAGCAGACGGATTTGAAAGGGTATGAGATCGGGGAGCAGGTAGGCATCCCGGACCCGCACTATTTCAGCGTGTTATTCAAAAAACAGTTCGGTCGCTCCATGAACGAGTACCGAAATGTCAAAAGTTAGCCCTGCACATTTCAATATTTGGACGCGCTTTCATATATGTTCGAATATTACAAGTTGATGCCTGTTTTCTAAATGGAGCACAGTGCGAACCACTACTAAAATATGGTTAGAACCAATAAAAAGATCAGGGAGGTCATATGATGAAAGCGCTATTAAAGAAATCTTTAAGTCTGTTTCTGGCTCTGGGACTTGCGGGAAGTCTGGCTGCATGTTCGTCCGATTCGTCTGGCGGAGCACAGGGGGGAAGCAACGGTAAGATCAAGCTGACGCTGTGGGATCAATCGGTTGGTACAACAGACCCGTCAGCCAAACTGCTACCTGAGATTGTGGAGAAATGGAACAGCGAGCATCCCGATATCCAGGTTGAACGTACAGGCACAACAGGTGAACAATACAAAACGAAAGTGAAAACATCCATCGCAGCTGGTGAGTCACCAGACCTGTTCTACGGAATGGGTGGGGGTAGCTTCATGCAGCCCTATATTAAATCCGGTAATGTACTGGAGATTACAAGTTATCTGACTGATGATATCAAGGAACGTATGGGTCCCGGGATGGCAGAAGCGATCAATATGGATGGCAAAATCTATACGCTGCCTGTGTACACACACATCGCCAACCTTTACGTGAATACGGAACTGTTCGAGCAGGCAGGTGCCAAAATCCCGACTACATATAACGAGTTGCTGGATGCTGTCACCAAATTAAAAGCGGCTGGAATTACCCCAGCTGTGA
This sequence comes from Paenibacillus cucumis (ex Kampfer et al. 2016), assembly GCF_019748695.1. Taxonomy (NCBI): domain Bacteria; kingdom Bacillati; phylum Bacillota; class Bacilli; order Caryophanales; family Paenibacillaceae; genus Paenibacillus; species Paenibacillus cucumis (ex Kampfer et al. 2016). The sequence goes on from NZ_JACLIC010000036.1 coordinate 60,384, forward strand.
TTGGTGAGAAAGACCGCTGGCCGGGCATGTACTGGTACGACATGATCGCGATGCGCCAAGCGGGGAATGCGGCGGTGATCGAGGCGTTCAAGGATCCGTCCAAGTGGGATTCACCGGACTTTGTCGCGGCCGCTACCAAGATGCAGCAGCTGGCACAAGCCGGAGCATTCAACAGCAGTATGTTCAGTATGAGTTATGACGAGATGCTTGGCGCATTTAATGCAGGCAAAGGAGCGATGATGTTCCAAGCCAATTGGGTGAATGCAGGTATTGAAGACCCGTCTTCCTCGGCAGTCAAAGGCAAAGTGAAGGTGATTCCGTTCCCAGTATTTGAGGATGGCAAAGGCACTAGCACTGAAATCTTTGGCGGAGCCGTCGACGGTTTCTATATCAGCCAGACGACCAAACATCCGAAGGAAGCTACGGAATTCCTCATGTATCTGAGCGAGCAACTCGGCACACAAGGTTTCCTGGCGGGAGCGGGACTGCCAAGCTGGAAAACCGATTCACTCGACACCTCCAGCTTGTCTTCTCTCGATCTATCTGCGGCGGACATTATGAAAACAGCCACCTCGTTTATCGCCTGGTGGGATAACATTCTGCCAGCCGAGTCTGCGGAAGCACACAAAAATCTGATCGCACAGCTGCTGGCTGGTGACGTGACGCCAGAGGAGTTCTGCAAACAGATGGCGCAGCTGAAACCAACGGAGCTAAGTCTGTAGACTAAACAGGCAAGCAAGTATAGGCTTATGCTACGTGCGCGCTCATATACACTTGTAAACCATCAAAGTAATGCCCAAACGAGGCGTGATCCGGGATTTCCGGTCACGCCTTTGAGAGGAGAAGAGTCATGAACTCTGTATTTTCCAATAAAGGTACGATTGCCGTTTTTGTATTACCTACACTGATTCTGTTCTGCGGCATTGTGCTGATTCCGATCTTTGTCTCCAGTTATTACAGTCTGCTTGATTGGAATGGCGTGGGGAAAGGGGCGTTTATCGGCCTGGACAACTATGTGGAGATGTTCAAGGATACCCGAGTGATTAACTCGATCAAAAATTCCCTGCTATTTGCAGGTGCCTCTGTATTCATTCAGTTGCCAATCTCACTGGTGCTGGCGCTGATTCTGGCCTCTAACATCAAAGGGGAAGGCTTTTACCGAACTGTATATTTTATTCCTGTACTGATCTCCACGGTCGTTATTGCCCAGTTATGGTCGAAAATTTATAATGCCGATTACGGTCTGCTCAACGTGATGCTGCAAAACATTGGTCTATCCAGCTGGGCGCAGGATTGGCTGGGTCAGAAGGAGACGGCCCTGACGGCCTCCTTCATTCCAACGCTCTGGCAGTACATGGGATATCATATGTTGCTGATGTACGCTGGGGCAAAATCCGTTTCCCAGGATGTCTTAGAGGCGGCACGAATCGATGGTGCTTCCCGGATGCGTGTGGCGTGGTCCATTATGATCCCGTTGATGAAGCCGATTCTGAAGGTATGTCTTGTATTTTCGGTAATTGGGGCGTTTAAGGTGTTTGACCTGATCTATGTGCTGACAGGCGGCGGGCCATTTTACAGTACAGAGGTGCCGAGCACGCTGATGTACGCTACCATTTTTGACACGTTCCGGTACGGATACGGCAGTGCTATTTCTGTTTTTATTATCGTGGAATGTCTGGTGTGTACCATCCTTATTAATTCGTTGTTCAAGACAGAGTAGAGGGAGGGAAGACGTATGAGTACGGTTAACAATATCATGTTGCAAAAAAAGCCCCAGCCTCGGCGCTCCCTCACCGGAGCTATCGGCAAAGTGTTAATGCAGGCGTTTCTGATCCTGATCGCCGTCATTCAGATCTATCCGCTGATTTGGCTGGCCCTGTTTTCCCTGAAGGATAACAGTGAAATTTTCAGCGGCGACGTGGCAGGGCTACCCAAAGCCTTTCTGTGGAGCAACTATACCAAGGCACTGTCTGATGGGCATGTCCTGAACTATTTTATGAATAGCGTGCTGGTCACGGCGGTCTCCATTATTCTGGTGCTGATCCTGTCCTCGATGACGGGATACGCGATTACAAGAATGAACTGGAAGCTCAGTGGGCTGACGATGACGTTGATTCTGCTCGGAATGATGGTGCCGATTCATGCGGCGCTCCTGCCGTTATTTATTATTTTGAAAAACCTGAGTCTGCTCAACAGCTACTGGGCCTTGATCATTCCTTATGTAGCCTTCGGCATTCCGATGGCGGTCTTCATCCTGGGTAGCTTTTTCAAAGGTATCCCGAGAGAGATGGAGGAGTCTGCCGTTATCGACGGATGCGGGATTTACCGCACGTTTTTCTCCATTATCCTGCCTCTCGTAACTCCTGCGATCTCCACGGTAGCGATATTTACATTTTTGTCGTGCTGGAATGAGCTGATGTTTGCAGTCACGTTTATTAACAATACAGCGTATCAAACGCTGACGGTGGGCATGATGTCCATGGTTGGAACGTACATTACGCAGTGGGGCATCATTGGCGCGGGTCTAATGATTACAACCGTACCAACGGTTGTGATCTATCTGCTCCTGAACAAACAGGTGCAGAAGAGTATGATTGCTGGTGCGATTAAAGGTTAGCTTTTTGCTAGTGTGATTACTATATAAGTTCAACTATTTTTTACACAAAAACGGAAAGGACAGAAAAAATCTGGAAAAGCGAAGCTAAAAGCTTTCTGAAAGAAAGCTACATCGGAAGCATACGCCTCGCCTTTATCACCGGATTTTTCCTTTTAAAAAAGGGAATCAAAAAATCTGGGGATAACAGCGATTGGAGGGTTGTTCTGTCATTGGAGTGCTTGTGTAAACATATCAAGTTCAACTTATATGGACTAGACCCCAGCTTCCAGCCGTGGAATAATAAGGGGGAGTTGAACTGAGCAGTCAGAGAGGGGAATGTGGTTACATGATGGCGCAGTTAGTTGAGCAGGTATCTGTACAGGAAAAGGTTGTAGCTTTTACGTTTGATGATGGCCCGCATCCGGTGTATACCCATCAAGTGCTGGACATTTTCCGCCGTGCAGGCGGGCATGCAACGTTTTTCATGATCGGCAAGGAGATGGAAACATACCCGGACATTGCGGCACAGGTGCATCGTGAAGGCCATGAGATTGCCAATCATACATACACCCATCCGAACCTGACCGAGCTTACACTGGAGGAGGCCGGGGAAGAATTGCGGCAAGCAGAACGCCTTGTTCAAGAAGTCACGGGTGATGCTGCCCGCAGCTTCCGTCCGCCTTATTTTGGCGTGAACGGGGACATTCTAGCTCTGGCTGCGGAGCGGGGTTACCGGACGATCGGTGCGGTGAACGGCGGTGCACAGGATTGGGACAATCCCGGGGTTGAACACATTTTGGAACATACCCGTTCCGTGGTAAAACCCGGCAGTGTTTTGATCTTCCATGACGGATACGGTGATCGTTCCCAGACTGTTGAGGCTGTGCGTGTGCTGGTGGAAGAACTGACGGCAGAGGGATATCGCATGGTCACGGTGAGTGAATTGTTAAGAATGGCCGAGTGACATGCTTCTGTAAGCTGTAAAACAAATTGTCATAAAATAGAGCAGACCCATCATTTTATAGATTGATGGGTCTTTTTGTTGTGTAAATGGAGGTAGAACATCTCCCATGTGTTTTACTTTACTATAGAATCTACTCTATAATAGTAGGCTAAACTAGACTGCGTCAGGAGGAAGTTATGGATTTTATCAAAAAACAGTTAACGGAACTCGGTATGACTGAGCCTTCCCTTGGATACTTTTCCAGTGTAATTATGATTATCTTTATTGCACTGATCTCGATGATTGCTAATTATATCGCCAAACGACTTGTGCTTAAGGCCGTGCATCGGATTGTGAGCCATAACCGGTTCAAATGGGGGCATATCGTTGTCCAGAAAAAGTTGTTTCAGCGACTATCACACCTTGTACCGGCTATTATCATCTATTATACGGCTTACATTTTCCCGGGTTATCAGGCTTTGATTGAAAAAGCGGCCATGACCTACATGATTGTTATCATGATTACGGTGCTGAATGCATTGCTGAACGTGTTCGATGATATCTATCGTACCTATGAAGTGTCTAAAATCCGCCCGATCAAGAGTTATATTCAGGTGGCTAAAATAGTACTGTTTATCATTGGCGGTATCATTGTGATCTCCAGTCTGGTCGGACAGAATCCGTTAATCATCCTCAGTGGACTGGGGGCTTTATCAGCAGTATTGATGCTCATCTTCAAAGATTCCATTCTGGGTCTGGTTGCGGGTGTGCAACTGTCATCCAATGATATGGTGCGAGTAGGCGACTGGATTGAGATGCCGAAATACAATGCGGATGGCGACGTGATCGACATTACATTGAATACGGTGAAAGTCATGAATTTTGATAAGACGATTACCATGATTCCGAGTTATGCGCTGATCTCTGACTCATTCCGAAACTGGAGAGGCATGCAGGTTTCCGGCGGCAGACGGATTAAGCGGAGCATTTTTATTGATATTAGCAGTATCCGTTTTTGTGACGAAGAGATGGTGGCTGAGTTTGAAAAAATCCACTATCTCACCGATTATGTCACGTCGAAATTAAAAGAAATCGAAGCGTACAACGTAGAGCATCAGGTAAATCGGGAAAGCAACGTGAATGGCAGACAACTCACCAACATCGGTGTGTTCCGTGAATATATTCATCAATATTTGCGACATCATCCGAAGATCAATAAGGATATGACGATGATTGTGAGACAGCTTGCTCCGGAGGATCGCGGATTGCCTCTCGAAATTTATGCGTTCAGCAATGACACCAACTGGGCTGTGTATGAGAATGTGCAGGCAGATATCTTTGACCATATCTTTGCAGTTGCATCAACGTTTGGGCTGCGTGCCTTCCAGAATCCAACAGGGCATGACATTGTACAGCTCAAGGAAAATAAAGAATACGTGCGCGAATATTAATGGGGTATCCTATCCATCAAGCACTTTTTGGGAGTGACTCTCCAATTCTTGCATAGTTTCATGATGTAGCTATACAAATAGCTCCAGTAAGTAGCGCTAATATAGTTACACTACGTAGTTCAGAAGATATTTAGAATAGCCATGAACCTCTCCGGTTGATGGCTTTTTGTCTGTGATATAATAGGGCATATTTTAAGCACATAGTAATGAGGCGAGCATGGGAAGATGATGAGGAATGGTAACGTTTCCCCTGAAAATCGCTATTGCTTCAATACACAGGTGAAGAATAACTCACTTCATAGAATTCGAGATACAGTACACGTACAGACAGGGGGGATGTTGATGGAGAGGATAATAGATTGGAATGCTTATATCGAGCAGTGGAGTCGATCGGCAGTGCGGTTGCAAAGTATTCAGTCTTATCATGCACAACATGGGGCAGTTCCGGATCTGTCCGAGTTTGAAGCACATACTGGGTTTTTCTTTATTCTTACGCATGGAGAGATTGGAGTGAGGGTGTCCGGTGAATTTGTTCATTGCCGCTCACCTTACATTTTCTATGGAGGAGAGAACAAGAACACGATTTTTGAAGTGCCGGGTCACGATCAGGAATGGGCCGGATATCTGGTTTTATATACATTTTTACCTGTATCATCAGAGGGTCAGGAGAGGTTAACCCATTCTTATGGGTTTACACCAAACGCAATGCTGCCAATTCAGGAAAAATGTGAAGCGATGGAACGTCACTGGAATAGCAATGAGCTTTTAGATCGGCTACAAGCCCAATCACTCTTTTTACCGATGGTATACGAGGTTTTGAGCCAAAACCTCCAGACACTTGCACATACAGAGAGTGCTAAAATCAACATCGTGACCGACGCTATCAAATATATTAAAGCGAACTATATGGAGTCCATTACAGCGGAGAAACTGGCGGGCAGATATGATTGCAGCACGAGTTATTTATCGCGTTTATTCCGCAATCAGATCGGACTAGGGCCAATCGAATATCTGATTCATGAGCGTATTCACCGTGCCAAACAGCTGCTTCTGAAGTCGGATGCACGAATCCAGGACGTTGCCAGCAAGGTGGGTTATGCAGATGTATATTATTTCAGTCGATTGTTTAAAAAACACACTGGTCGTTCCCCACTTCAGTTCCGCGCAGAATATCAACAAGCAGCTCAGGTTCAGAATAATCCATTACATGGGTTGGAATCGTCCATTGTCTCCCCTCCTTTTGATTCCCATAATGAGAATGAGTCTTATTATCAATTGAGTGAGGAAGGGGATACATCCATGTTTCGATTTTCAAGGCCTGCTTTTGGAGCCATGATGGTATTATGTACATCGTTGATTCTTAGTGCATGTCAGGCAAGCAATTCCACAGGAGGGGCTGCGGCAGCTCAAGAGCCTGCAAGCCAAACAGCAACGGCGACCGCATCAGACAGTACTGCTGCGGAAACGAGAGTTTATAAACACTTAAAAGGCGAAACAGCCATCCCTGTGCACCCACAGCGTGTTGTTAGTTTCTTTCATCTGGGTGAGCTGATCGCACTTGGCGTGAAACCGGTGGGCACAACGACATATGTTCTGGACAACCCGCATATTAGCGACAAAACAGGCATTACCGATATTGGCATACCGCCAGATGCGGAGAAGATTCTGTCCCTGCAACCAGACTTGATTGTAACAACACCTGCATTAGCCGAGATTGTGGAGGGTGGGTATGATGCACTGAGCAAGATTGCCCCAACCATTGTGATCGAGCAGAATAATGAACCCATCAAAGATATAGAGATGTTTGGGGATATTCTCGGTAAACAGGAAGAAGCGAAGCAGTGGAATGAGAAGTTTAAAGCCAAAATTGCAGAATACAAAGCAAAAATCAGCCCTTATGTTCGTGCGGATGAAACGTTCTCTATACTAAACGTACGTCCAGATGCCCTTTTTGTATACGGAGATACGAATATGGGGGGCAATATTATTTATAAATATCTTGGATTGAAGCCGGCAGCCAAGGTAGAGTCGGACGTCATTCATGGCGAAACATGGGAGGTATCCAGCGAGGTGATTCCCGAGTTTATCGGTGACCATCTGTTCCTGGCTGTGAATAAGGGAGCGGAGGACAAGCTTAAAGACGTACAGAAGCTGGTCGATGCTTCACCAGCGGGGAAATCAGGCCATGTGTACTCTATTGATTTTGATCAGTTCCTTCCGAGTGACCCTATTGCGGTAGAGAAACAACTGGACATCATTACAGATCTAATTATAGGAGATGGCAGATAGAACGGGAGTTGCCTGAATTGATTCAAGCCGGCGTGAAGGGGTAGAATAACGAGAGAATGCTTTATATTTCCAGTGCTGTTCAGGAAAGATCATACCACCTTTTACAAAGGAGAGTTCTCGAATGAATCATATCCCGGAATACACGTTGAATGATGGCTTGAAAGTGCCTGCGATTGGATTTGGTACGTACAGTTTGAAAGGGGAAGCAGGGGTTCAGTCCATTGCGTCTGCGTTTGATGCAGGGTATCGCTTGATTGATACAGCGTATAACTATGAAAATGAAGCTACCGTGGGTAGAGCAATCAAACAAAGCTCCATTGCGAGAGAGGAACTGCTCATTACCTCCAAACTGCCTGGCAGATATCATGCCTATGACAAAGCGTTGGTCGCAATTCAGGAATCGCTGTATAGAGCCGATCTGGATTATTATGACCTATACTTGATCCACTGGCCTAATCCGAAGAAAGACATGTATGTGGAGGCATGGCAAGCTTTAATCGAAGCGAGAAAACGCGGATATATCCGCTCCATCGGTGTCAGCAACTTCCTGCCTGAACACAATGAACGGCTGATTCAGGAGACGGGCGTCGCACCAAGTCTGAATCAGATCGAGCTACATCCGTTCTTCGATCAAGCGAAGCAGCGGGAGCAGGATGCGAAGCATGGCATTGTGAACGAATCCTGGAGTCCTATCGGACGTGGGAATGATGCTTTACAGGACATTTTGAAGGACGAGAATATTGTTCGCATTGCAGAAACGCATGGCAAAACGCCTACACAGATTATATTGCGCTGGCATATTCAGCTTGGCTCTATTCCGATTCCTAAGGCAGGTTCCTTGCAGCATCAGCAGGAGAACATTAATATTTTTGATTTTGAGTTGAACGATGAGGAGATGCAGGTCATCGCTACGTTTAATCGTCCGGATGGAAGGTTATGGAATCAAGACCCGAGCGAGTATGAGGAGTTTTAAGAGATTACTGAGATTATTGAGCATTTAAAATAGAACGCATAGAAAAAGAGTGCCCTCGTCCATAAGGACAAGCGGCACTCTTTTACATATGGAACGATGTATCGGCTAGCATTTAACCAGATTCTCGGACTCGTCTATACACGGACATCATCTGGGCTGTACCGCTTTATGACAAGCCTGCTCAGCCAGATGCCTTATACGCGCGGGATACGGAACGTCAGAATCTCGTAAGGCTTGATATCAAAAGCAATACGCGCGTTTTCCACACGGCACTCCGCTTCAATGTTCTCCAGCAAATCACATGCGTACGCTGTGACGTCTGTTCCCTCGGGCAATTGCAGGGAGGCACGGCTGCGGCGGCCATGGGCTTCATAGACACGGATGATCATGTCATCATTGTCCTCGGCCTTTTTAATAACCTCTAGCACGACATTCTCCTGATCCACAGAAGCGAGCGACCATGTACCCGGCAATGTTCCAGTTTGTGAACCTACTTCCAGACCAACCAGTGGACGGTTAAGATCATAAGCTGCCTGGATAACTAGTCCCTCACGGAAATCACCCTGATGCGGATAGAGGGAGTAAGTGAACACATGCTGCTCTTTGTCGGCATTTTCGTTCGGATAGGTTGCGCTCTTGATCAGGGATAGACGCATCACCGAATTGTGAATGTCATATCCGTATTTACAGTCATTTAGCAGGGCAACGCCGTAGCCGCTCTCCGCCAGATCAGCCCACTTCTGACCACATACCTCAAAACGAGCCTGATCCCAGCTTGTATTGCGGTGTGTTGCGCGTTCTACGTTACCGTACTGGATTTCATAGACGGCTTTTTCACTCCAAATATCAAGTGGGAAAGCAGCTTTCAGCAACAAATGCTCCTGTTTCCAGTCTACGAAGGTACGGAAGTCGATCCGCCGTGTATGTGCGTAGAAAATGATAGTTTGTTCAACGACAGAGTCCAGGAATTGTCTTTTCACTTGAAGCACGGAACGTACCGGGCCGCTCTCTACCCATTCCATCGACTCTAGATCATTGATCTCCCACATATGTTGTTCGTAAAAATCATCAATGTTCCATGCCTCATACTCCGCAGGACGATCCTCGAATACTTGCAATACATTGCCGCGCTCACCGGATTGAAGCAGTTCACGCCCCTCCAGCTTGTCCCACACGGATACAAATTCAGCACTCTCATTCAGGCGAATATCATACCAAGGGGTCTCGATGGATTGCTGCTCCGACTGCCACTGGGCAACCGATACACCTGCACTGCCAAGATCAGCGGCGGCATCCGGTATGATGCGGAACGTTTTGTATCCTGATGCAGGCACGTTTTCGGCAAGGAACACCAATCCGCCTTCTGGTGTGTACTGACTTGGTACAGGACGATCTCCATCATGTACGGTTACTTTTTTCGCAAAAGCGGGCAGTTCCACCACATCTGTCCGCGCAAAGCCGGTACTGTTAAAGACAACAATGGCTTCACCATCCGACGTAATCTGGCTTACAATGCCGTTCAAGGCGCTGCTTTTCAACTCGTCCGTGACACGCAACACCTCTTCATATTGTTCCTGCGAATCGATGTATACCTGCTCAATGGAGCTGCCTGGCAAAATATCATGGAACTGGTTCAGCATCGTCAGCTTCCATGCGTGTTCCAATGCTTCGGTTGGATAGTCGGCTTGGGCATCCGCCTGACGTTGAATCATAGAGAACAGCTCGGCATCGGACAGTGCAAATTCACTGTGACGGTTATACTTTTTATTACGAGCCATGGACGTGTACGTACCGCGATGATATTCCAGATACAGCTCGCCCGACCAGCGCGGAACGGAACGTACGCCGTCTAAATTCTGCTCTAACTTTTCAAAAAAATCACGCACAAATGTACGTTTCACCGTGGGTACGCCGGGGAGTCCTTTTTCAAGCCGTCTGCCGTGCTCGAGCATTTCCTCCGTTGGTCCACCGCCGCCGTCTCCGAAGCCGAAGCATTGCAATACATCGGTGTTGATGGTTTTGTTCTGGTATCGCTGCCATGTTCCTTTCACTTGTGAAGCGTTAAAACGTCCGTTGTATGTGGTTTCGAAACGGTGCTTTCCGAATTCCGGATGTGGAATATAGTCTTTGGCCGTGATGAAATGTGTCAGAACCTCAGAACCGTCAATGCCTCTCCAATACATCGTATCGTTTGGAATCTGGTTCGTATCATTCCAGGCAATTTTGGTCGTCATAAAATAGTCGATTCCGCTCTTGCGCATAATCTGCGGCATCGCTGCGCTATAACCGAATACATCGGGCAGCCAGAGCACACGGTTCTCTACGCCGAATTCTTCCTTGAAGAAACGTTTGCCATAGATAATCTGACGGATCATCGATTCACCCGAGATCAGGTTACAATCCGCCTCCAGCCACATCGAACCTTCTGCTTCCCAGCGGCCTTCGGCCACTTTTTCTTTGATTTTCTCATATAAAGACGGGAAGTCGGCTTTCAAATATGCATAGAGCTGAGGCTGGGAGGACATGAAGGTGTACTCCGGAAATTTATCCATCAGATAGAGCACACTCGCGAAGCTACGGATAACCTTCTCACGTGTCTGATCCAGCGTCCACAGCCATGCCACGTCAATATGAGTGTGACCAATGCAGTGAACGGTCGGGATATGATCACTGTCGGGACGAGTCTCTCCATAGATATGGTTTTGCAGATACTCACGTGCTTTCAGTACGGATGCGTGAAAAGCTGCGCTGTTCTCTTGGCGTAAATCGAGCAGATTTACAGCTTCGTTCAGCTGTTCGATCAACTTCAGACGCTCCAGATCATCCTCGCGTAGCAGGTCTGCCGCATCCAGCGCAGCCTTCAGGTCATAATACAAATTCGAGACAGGCTCATGATGCTCGGCAATATATACGTTCAGGAAAACATCGGCTGCGGATGTACTACAGTAGGCATACAGCGCCAGTTCAAACTCTTCCCCTTTGAAAGCAGCAGGAGTCAGGTCAATCTCAGTATGATTCACATCCAGACCACAGATCAGTTCTCCGTTCAGGAACGCCAGAAATTGTGGGTTATCGTAGTTCCAAATATCTGTGGCACCGGTAACGATGGCGCAGACGACCTTTTTTCCCTCCAGATGGTCGGGAATGCGAATGCGGGTTTTGAAGCAGCTGTGTACATCTTTGCCGCCCCAGCCATCACCTTTGCGGAATACGTTCCATGAGGAAGGGTCTTCATGCACGAGATCCCATGTATGGTATCCGCTCTCTTTATGATAAAGCTCGGGTATATATGTCTTAGACGTTAATCGTGCACTTTCCAAGTGTTTCACAATCGTATGGATTCGAGTAGACAAGGAATTCAATTTCATATGTGTTTCCCACCTTGGTATTTAGTAAGTACAGGCTGTAAGGGCTACTTCAACAACAATAGAAGCTTCATTATTGAAAACGCTGACATTTTAACTTTATCATATCAAACGAAAAATGCTAGAAACTACGTAATGTATGCTGGAAATGCCGTATTTTTATTGCATTTCATGCTAAAATAGACGTATGAATGATTAGGGCGTGTCTTGAAATCTACTGAAGTGCATCTTTTACCCCCTTTTCGCCCCCTGCTACGTCACTTCCCCTTGACGTGCCCTGGCACGCCTGCGGGAAACTTCCTTGCTTGGAACGAAAATTCGGCAAAATCTGCTTTCTTCAGCGTTTTCAGACACGCCCTAGGGAAGGAGCATGTCCATGACATCATCGGTTTTGACATATGAGAAGGGATATGCGATCCATGTGAACCAGCCAGGGGATTCGCTTTATTATTACCTGGATTACGACGAGCGTTCGCATGACCTCAATATGGAATTTCAGCATTTTCATGATTTTTATGAAATTTGCATTCTGCTGGATCGGACCGCTGCACATATTATTGAAGGCAGTTTATACGAGATGCAGCCCTATGATATTGTGTTGCTTCGGCCTGCTTTGCTTCATAAAACCCAATATCCGAAGGGTGTGCCACCCAAAAGGTTAATGATTAATTTTGCTATGCCTCGCAGTTTACCTGGACTTGAGAACGGTTACAGCGAGCTGTTTACGATATTTAATGCGCAGGTTCCCATTTTCCGCTTCTCGGAAGAACGGCGTAAGGAAGTTCTTGCGCCCCTCAACGATATTTTTGCGATATCACAGCAGTTATCTCCTATTCAATCGGTAGCTATTCATCATAAATTTGTCGAGTTTCTATGTGGTCTTCATCGTTACGCGGCGGAGAATAGTTATGTCCGTGAGGAAAAAGGATCATCCATGACCCAGCGAATGTATGCTATTGCATCCTATATTCACAGTCACTATCAGCAGGAGATGTCGCTGGATGACGTGTCCAGACGATTTTATGTCAGCGCACATCATCTATCGCGCCAGTTCAACAAAGTCACAGGCTTCACGTTTACGGAATATGTGCAGATGACCCGAATTCGAAATGCCCAACAAATGCTGATACATTCGAGTGAGAAAATTACGGATATTGCTACCCAATGCGGCTTCACCAGCTTTTCGCAGTTCAATCGCATATTTAATAAGCAGAATGGAATGTCGCCAAGTGCGTATCGGCGTAGTAGACCTGCGCAGGATGAGCGAAATCTTGGGGAAATAAATACACTATAAAAAGGGAGAAGAGGAAGTGTTAAAATTATTCTAAATTACGGGTAATGAGAAAGTTACTTTAGCGATATATGATACAAAATAAAAAAGAGTGCTATCATCTTCTGGGGGAATCATTATGACCCATTTCAGAAGAGAGAAGCACTCTGTTGTTCTTAAATTAATATATGTACTAATGATATCAGGTATGAATGATTTAATCAAGTATAACAAAGGGGATTTAATTTCGAAATTGATCATCTTATAAAAAGAGTGCTAACATCATCTGGGGGAATCAAATATGACCCATTTCAGAGGAGAGAAGCACTCGGGTTCTATATATAGTTTAACCATATTCACCAAATAAATAATTGAAAATTTTAAGGAGTTGGGTATATGGATAGAAGCTTAGGTGCTAAAAAGTATTTCATAGAGGGTTTTAAGGAGTACATAAAAAATACGCATCGATCTTTATCAAAAATTTATACTCCAAGTATTAGAGAGTTACTATTAGATTATGTAGAGATTCATGAAGATATTATTTCAAATTTGGAGCTTGAAAAGCTTGGTAATGCTAGAAGGGAGCTTATTGAGGCAATACAATTCTACATTAAAAATTCAATATTGTTAGATGGTAGCCCCTTTACGAAAGAATTAAATTTACTGATGGTACAAATGAATAAAATAAATGAGAAGGAGATGGGCGAAAAGGCACTTAACTATTCACACGTTTATAATATTTGTAATTCTTTAATTAAAAAGATCGATTCTAGTAATATCTATTTGACTATAGTGGAACTAGTCAAGAATTATAGAAGTTTTATTGAGGCAGAAAAAGCAATACATTTTATTATTAATGAACTCATGTACGAAGGGTATTCTTTGAAATATCTAGATTCATGGGTCACAGAAAATTTGGGTTCCATAGAATTAAGTACAGAGAATGTGGATTTTATTTTAAATAAGTTTGGTAAGTTTAAAAAGAGTCAAGCCAAATACACTTATTATATTAATGTATATCGTAATGAAATTTTTAAAGAGGATGAGCTTTATATTGATTTTAATCTTTCATTGATCAAGAAAAATTTTGAAACATTAAATTTTGGTATAAGTAATGGAAAGCCAATAAAAGGATTTTTACAGATTTCAGAGGACTATCATGTTTGTGAGATTCAGGTTGAGTCTATGGATTACTTTAAAGGTTTGGAACAAATTTTAAGTTCCATTAATTCTTATTTTCAAATGATTGATTATGTAACAAATGAAAAAAAGAAACTTTATCAAGATAAAATTATATGTAAATTCCCTAATGGTTCATATAAAAAAATTAGAATAACAGATGATATCCCAGAAGATACTAAGATTCTATTCTCTAAGCTTGAAAACAGAGAACGTCAGGATGTTGAGGATTTTATTTTATATCGGGAACGAGTATTCTGTGAAAATATTAATTCACAAGAAGTATTTAATGTGCAGAGGGCATTAAATATCGTGAAGAGTCAACTTCACCAATCTGAAGAGAATAAGATCATAAACTTATGGGCGGTTCTGGAGTATATACTTACCTTTAAGGAAGCGGGCGGAAGTATTATTTCTAAAGTAAAAGATATCGTTCCTAAAGTAATATGCCTCTATATTATGAAGGATAAAATCAACAATTTCTGGAGCGGAATTTATGAATATAAAGATGAAAATATTGAAATTGTTAATGCTTTTATGGAATGTAAAAAGGAAAATGAAGAATATCAATATGATTTAAGTGCTCTTATAGATTTTATACTTAGAAAAGGCCATAGTCTTGCAAAAGAACTGGAGTTTAATAATAGTTTAGTAAGAGGTATCTCGGAAATCGGTCAATTCCTGACCGCACCCAAGAGATTAAATGAGTATCTGAATATAAAAATGCAAGAAATTAAACATGATTTAGTTAGAAGCTACAGAGCAAGAAATGTACTTATACATTCTGGTAAGGAAACACGTGCAAATTTAAACTTTAAAGCACTTCGACTATACTGTTATAACAATAACTTGCTTGGATTATTGATATATTATTTGTGCAAAAATCCACAATACAAAATAACAGAAGTATTGAATTCTATTGATTACACCTTTGAAAATTATATGGTGGGGTTACAAGAGGGTAATATTCCAAAAGAAGAAATTTGTAAACCAAATTATTTATTCATAGGATAATGATCTATAGTTTCTATAATTTTTAAAAATTTAAAAGAAGACCATATCTACTCGGTCTTCTTTTAAATTTATATAATAATGTAAAAGAGAATATGTTATAAATATAGTTTACACCAAATCTTTCGGTGCAAGCTCAATGGCGGAGCGAATAGCTGCCAGCATGCTTTTATCATCAGCGATATTTTTGCCAGCGATATCAAAGGCTGTGCCGTGGTCCACGGATGTGCGGATG
This sequence comes from Paenibacillus cucumis (ex Kampfer et al. 2016), assembly GCF_019748695.1. Lineage (NCBI taxonomy): Bacteria > Bacillati > Bacillota > Bacilli > Caryophanales > Paenibacillaceae > Paenibacillus > Paenibacillus cucumis (ex Kampfer et al. 2016). Next base: position 75,696 of record NZ_JACLIC010000036.1, read on the forward strand.
ATGCCGCCTTTCAGTCCAACCGTGATGTTTACGCCTTCCTCAATGCCCATCACTTTGATTGGGGCATGACCTTGGTCGTGGTAGCAGGCTACAACGATGTCGAAGTCGCCGCGGCCTGCGCGGAAGAAGAGTGTGTCCGCTGGCAGTGGACCAACGACGTTAATGCCTTCCTGCTGCGCACGCTCAATGCCGGGCTGCAACTTCTCTTCTTCTTCCCCGTTGCCGAATAGGCCGTTCTCTCCGGCATGAGGGTTAATCCCGCATACCGCGACGCGTGGATTGTCAAAGCCTGCTTTTTTCAACGTATCATGAGCCAGCTTCACAACCGTGTAGGTTCTTTCCGGGTTAATGCTCGCAATAGCATCAATCAGGCCCATATGAGTGGTCAAGTGAATGACGCGCAAGTTAGGCGTAGTGAGCATCATGGAGAAGTCCTCGGTGTCCGTCAGGTCTGCCAAAATCTCCGTATGGCCTGGATACAGATGACCTCCCAGATGCAGTGCTTCTTTGTTAAGCGGTGCTGTGCAGATCGAGTGAATCTGTTTCTTTTTCGCCAAATCAATGGCCTTCGCAAGAAACTGAAATGCCGCATCTCCCGCGACAGCTGACACTTTTCCGTACTCCAGATCAGCTGGAACAAAGTTCAGATCAATGACATCGACAGTACCGAATTTATACTTTGCTTCTTCTGGTTCCTGAATAGAATTCACTTTCAAGTTGGAGCCGATCACGGGTAGCACACGCTCCAAAATCTTTGCATCACCGATCACAAGCGGGTTGCACTGATCATATACCTCTTGATGTGCCAGTGCTTTCATAATAATCTCCGGTCCAATGCCTGCGGCATCGCCCATCGTAATACCTACTGTGGGTTTCATACGAGAATGCCCCCTTTTAATTTTTGAATCGCTCGGATAAAGACGTCCGGTTTGCCAAATCCGCCGGCTTTGGTAATCACATATAAATCTTCAATACCCATAAATCTGGAGATTGGCACGCCGATTTCGAGCTCGTCCAGCAGTTCGAATCCGCTAATATTCCATTTCAGACAAATCTGTTTGGCGGTATCACCGCCCGTCATGGATACTCCTTTGAAAAGTCCCTCTTCGAGCAATCTGGCGCATATTTCGCCTATCGCACGTACGATTTCGTTGCTGACTTGTGTGTGATTCAATCCGCGATTCTCACCTGTTGCCCGTGCCAGCTCAATATCGATGGATTCGGCAGTGGAGTAGAGCACAACATCTTCCCTCTCCAGCGCTTTGGTTCTAACCTCATCGTAGACACGTTCCATCTCCGCAGTACGATCTGCCTCTGCCGATACGGCTTTGAATGAATGAAACGATACGGACGCGATCCGAGACTGACGAAGCAAACGATACAACTGCTCACGAGAGTTTTTATTCACACTGCCCACGACGGTTAAGATGGGGCCGGTATTTTCCGGGATGGTGAGTGCGGCGGATTTGGATTCTAGCTCATAGTGAGCCGGTAGATAGTTCGCAATCCCTGCTGAACCCGCCCAAGCAAATGCATACGGCATGTCCCGTGTCATCTGCAAAATCTGCTCCAAATGTGCTTCCTCTGTGGAATCCACCAGTACATACGGAATGTTGTTTTGTTTGAACTGCTCCAGTTTGGCATGTAATTGCTTTTGTCCAGCTTCCAGATCACCAATTGTGATCTCGCCCACGCGGTATTCCGTCTGCTGTTTGAGCAGATCCGGCAGGTAAGAGAGCGTCACGGGTGTCTTCGGATCAAGAGCAATCTCTGTCTCCGCAAGTGGCACGCCGTTCAGATAATGAATACCCTCCCGAATGGTGCGGTTATTTTTCGGATATCCCGGGGCGATCATCATGAAATCAGGTTGTACAACATCATACACTGCATCGATCTCGATACCGATATTGCCTCGCATGGTGGAATCCATCTTTTTGAAAAGCGTATCGAACCCGTTCTCCGTCAGCAGCTTGGCTGCATGATACACGCGATTATAAGCTTCCTCTGCTGCAATAGAACGGCTATCCGTATCAAAAACAACGGTATCATAAGAGGCCAGTGAGGCCTCGTCCATATTAAATAGAACACTCGTCTTCAGGCCATGCCGGGCTAGCTGCACCCCGCTGTCATTGGCACCGGTCAAATCATCTGCAATAATGGCCAGTTTCATGCAGTCATCCCTCCTTTAGTTTTCGTTTGTTACATTAACCATATAAATTGAACCAAAGGTGTTTACACGGATCACTCCGATGACAGAATAACCTTCCAATCGCTGTTATCCCCAGATTTCTTGAATTCCTTTTCCAAAGGGGGAAATCCGGTGATAAAGGCGAACGCTTCGCTTCTCCAGGTTTTTTCTGTCCTCTCCGTTAATGTGTAAATAGATAGTTCAATTTATATGGTAAAAAATTCAAAAAAATTACTCAGTATTAATGCCCATTATTTATGTGGTCGGTCGTTCATTATATTTGGCGACCCCGCCTGATTTCTCCAGCCGTTTAGAGAGGAAACCGATAAAGATCGGCAACAAAATTGCCGTGGTCACAACACTTGCCGCAATCTGCACCGTAGCAATCTCCGCAATAGGGCCAAATGAAGCGTTGGCAGCTACGATGGCGGCTGGTGTACCTACCGCATTCCCTGCTGTAGAACCTTCGGATGCGCCAACAATGGGATTCCAGCCGATGGCTTTGAAGAGCAAGTATCCAACCCCGCCTGTAAGAATCACAGTCAGCACGCCGAGCAGAATTCCACCAAGTCCACCTTGGATAATGGAGGAGAAGTTGATGCCCATACCAAGTGCAAAGGCAAAAAACGGAACGAGCTTGTCACTGCCTTTGTGCAACCATTCAGCCATGTTACGATCCAGATTACCAATAATGACACCAACGATCAGTGGAAGCAATACCGCAACAAAGGACATCGGAGAGAACATACCGTTCGCAAAGCCCATCGCACCAAAGATCGAGAGCGCTACCATCGTTAGAAATGGACCGTCACTAAGTGCGAGGAACGGGTAGGCTGCTTTATCATCTTCTTTGCCATATTGACCTGCAAGTGCAATGTAGAGGCCGCCGTTGGAGTTCGTCATAGCTGCAATAATGGCAAGCGGAGCAAGTCCTAGAAATAAGCCGTTTGAGTCAGCGAGTAGAATAGCGATGAAACCAAGACCAGCACCGATTACCCACTTGAACGTAAGCAGGGTCAAACCTTTGCCGACAGAGGAACCAGCTGTTTTAAATGTGATCTGTGTACCTGCAATTAACAGGAATAATGCAATGAGTGTGCTCGCACTGTTTACAAAAAGAGCTTCTGTAAATCCACCGATGCGTAGAGCATTCGGGAAAAATGTATTGATCGTTGCACCTAGCAACAGGGGAACAACCATCATACCGCCAGGGATGCGATCGAGAGTAGCTTTAATGTTCATAGTCGTAGCTCCTTATGAAGTAATCGTTTTCTTAAGCGCTTGCAGAGACTATGTTAGCTTATGTTGTTTAAATTAGCAACAATAAATTATTGTAAATTTAAATTAAGTGCACTTATGTTTAAAAATGCAACACATTATCATACGTAGTCCAATATCCATTAAACGAGCATAAGGAGTGCTGCTTTTGAAAAAGAAACCCGCAAAAAAAGCCCATAAAAAAAGACGTAAACTTAAAGTTAATCTTTAAGTTTACGCCATAATGTGGCTCGGTTAATCCCCAGACGCTCAGCGGCTTTGGATTGATTATTATTTTCTTCCTGTAGCACTCGCTTAATGACTTCCTGCTCAATTTCTTTTAATGTGCCACCAAGCTTCATTGCACTTACATTTGCCGCAGACTGTTGATGAAGTAGACGGGTTAAAGTGCCCCTCGTAATGACATAATCCGGTTCATTCAGCGCAGCTTGTTTGATCAGATGTTTCAGTTGATTGACGTTCATCTGTGCGGCCTGATCCCGAATTATCTGTACTGCATCCTCCTTGATTCGTACAGCGGTAGTGCCGTATTTGTGATAATACCCCGTCAGGAAATGCTGCATCAACGGTTCAAGATCCTCCGTACGTTCGGCCAGGCTTGGCATCATGAGTGTGTTCAGCTTCAGCCGGAGTGTCCAATTCGGATCAGGCACTTGCTCACTTAGAATAAACAGACCGATGTTGTTTTGGAGACAGGTCTCGATGAAGGTAAGCAGCTCAGGATCGTTCAGGCGTGATTCGATCTGATTCAGCTCGACCGTTTTCACCTTGGTTAACGGGATTTTGTGCAAATGACCTGAAGGAACCTGGGAGAGATCAATTTGCAACAAAAGTCCACCGCCAGCATGTATCTGATGCATATGTTTGACCAGAAAGGATTTACCAGAGTCGGCTTCGCCCAATAAGTATATCGCTTCATTATGCGAATAGAGTGCGCGGATATTCTTTAATACAGCCTGCATGGCAGGTGATTCGGCAACGATGGGCTCCATCGAGGAATCGGTGAACGTGGTGATGCCGAATTGTGCAAATGCGTAAGGTTCTCCTTTTTCCAGCAGATACACCTTGTAGCTCTTGTTATCCAGCTTGGTTTCATAAGCCTGCACCGTCAATTGATAATCGTCTACCATAAACACGTTCTGAATTTTGGATTGATGGAACTCCAGACTTGTGTTCATTAGATACAAGTGATTTTCGGTGAGTGGATTATGATCAAAATCAGCCCAGTTTTCAAAAACTACTTCGTCCTGTTCGTCCAAAATCAGCAGATTCCGATGCTCTTGGGTCACGAGATCATGGAGTATGATGGAGACCGTCTGATTTTTGCTCAAATAACGGTAGACTAGCTGTGCATCCTCCATGGCTCTGAGAATGGATTCGGTGCCCGATTGAATCAATAAACCGTCCAGACCGTAGGCCTTTGCGGTATTCACGGTAATAACGTCACCCACAATCTGCTGGTACCCAGAGGCCTTCAACTCCAGTAGTAACCTGGCGACCTCTTCGGAGCTATGTATGGTGTAAACTTTGAGCGGCAGATCCATCAGGTCGATTATGGACTGTGCGCCAGATGTAATGTTGGAGAATCCAACGATAGCTGTATGTCCGTTAAACTGGCTTGCCAGTGTGAGAGAACGAATCATGTCATAGCCAGATAGCTGCACATCGATGACAGGAACGGCCACCGCCTGTTTAATAAGTTGCGCGGTTCCGCCGCGGCTAATAATAATTTCTGCACCGTTTTTCTCAGCTTGAATGGCCAGCTCTACCCCTTTTGCCAAGTCACCCACATCGGTCTGGATGGATAGCTCAGGATAGTGAGGTATGCATTCTTCTATAATAGGAATCATCGATTCATAAGGAGCGATGAAATGAACTCGTGTACGCATAGTTTTCCTGCCTTTTATAAAATCATTGATCCCTTTATTATAGCTAATTTGAAGAAGAAAGGCATCTTTGAAGAGGAGTGAAGCGAGGTATGAAGAACGATGTGACGAACTGCACTGAATCAAAACAACATGTATTTCAAAATTAAAGCATTGGGGAAGGGATTTACTAAGTGCATAGTTAGAGCGCGTTTGCGACATCAAAGCTAATTTATATAAAGGAGTCGAGACATATGCCCAATATACATAAAGCCGCTGATCCAGACCATATTATCCAGTGTGTGGTGGAGCGATTCCCTTGCAGAGTGCTGTGGAGCGAAGGCCGTCCGTGCCTGGAGTATCAGCGGCAAGAGGATGTGGCAGAGATTACAGAATACGTGCGGACTGCGTATGGTGTGGAGCTGCTGGATGTCTTTTTTACAGCGGTGGAGAGCCTGCCTGAGGAGATGTAGCCAGAGCTTAGAATCATTTTAATGAAACGTATGCGGTGTTATTCATGTATTATATTCATATGAACATACCCGAAGGAGGAACAAATGGTGGGAATCTTATCGAGGTTTAGAGACGTGATGAAGGCCAATGTGAATCATATGCTGAACCGGGCAGATGATCCGGAGAAAACGGTGAACGAGTACATGCGGAGCCTGAGCAGTGACTTGGGACAGGTGAAAGCGGAGACAGCCGCGGTACTGTCGGATGAAAATCGGGCCAAGCGGGCACTGGATGAGTGCCAAGCTGAGGTGAACAAGTTGCAACGTTATGCGGAGAAATCAGCGGAGTCAGGTGATGTGGACAAGGCACGCAGCTTTTTGGAGAAAAAAGTGAAGCTGGCTGACAAACGCAATGAATTACAAGCGGCATATGACCGGGCCTCCGCCAAAGCGCAGATGATGAAACACATGAACGACAAACTTGTTGCAGATTTGGGGACATTGGAGGCAAGACATGCAGAGCTGAAAGGCCGCATGGCTGATGCGAAGGCAAAGCAGCAGTTGAATGAACAAAATGCATCTGCGAGCCGTGCTGAATCTGCGTTTAAAGCGATGGAAGATCAAGCGAATCAGGCATTAAATGAAGCGGAAGCACTTGCCGAGCTTCGTGCAGGCACACAGGAAGATGATCTGGATGAACTTATTGCACAGCTGGAGCGGGATATGAACGCGGATGCGGGTAATAGGAATAGAGAGAATCCAAGTCCAAGTGCGGACGAGGAACTGGCAGCGATCCAGGAGAAACTAGGGAAGTAAGACATCCGATTTAGACACGGAGGTGAACAGATGCCGGTATTAGAGTATAAATGTCCGAATTGCGGCAGCGGCATGATTTTTGATAGTGTGTCCGGTGCATTATCTTGTCCGAGCTGCGGGCGGCAGGACAACATTGAACAGCTCCCTGATCCCTTGAAGAAGCAGGTGTTTACGGAGGGGGAAGTGAAGGAATATCACTGCAACAGCTGCGGAGCAGATATCGTGACCGAACCGGAGACAAGTGCAACGACATGCAGTTTCTGCGGTGCGGCGGTGGTGCTAAGTGATCGGCTGACGGGCAATTTGGCCCCGGCGATGGTGATTCCTTTTTCCATCAACAAAGATCAAGCGAAACAGGCGTTCAAAAAATGGTGCAGAAACGGTCTGCTCACGCCCGGTGGATTCATGACCGCTGATCGCATCCAGAGCGTTACCGGCATATACGTGCCGTTCTGGCTTTATGATTTACATAACCGAATTGAGGTCCATGCTCAGGGTACCAAGGTACGATCCTATACGCAGGGTGACTACCATTATACGGAGACGCAGCATTTTGATATTTATCGTAAAATTCGGTTGGAATACGTGAATCTGCCCATCGACGCATCGGAAAAAATGAACGACGAGCTGATGGATAAGCTGGAGCCGTTTCCCTACAATGAGCTGAAATTGTTCAAAACCCCGTATCTGGCGGGATATATTGCGGAAAAATACAGTTATTCCGAAGATGAGCTTTTTCCACGGGCCAAGGATAAGACGAGATCCTACATTGATTCTTACATCGCCTCTACCGTATCGGGATATACAAGCGTGAGCTACACCAATAAACATATCGATACCACGCTCAAAAATGCAGACTATGTCCTGTTACCCGTATGGATGGTCAACTATGATTACAACCACAAACAGTACACCTTTGCCATGAATGGACAGACGGGTAAAGTGGTCGGCAAACCACCGATCAGTAAAGCCAAAGTGGCTGGATGGTTTACGGGTGTCGCCGCCGTTTCACTGTTGTCGCTGAAGCTGGTGTCGTGGATGATGGGTGGTGGATTCCTGTGAGCCAAAAAAGACCCGTAGTTGCGATGGCAGCGCTAATTGTACTTCTAGTGACCATGCTCGCTCCGATCTTTCCGATATCATCAGCATCCGCAGCCGAGAACAAAAACCTCATCTACGATGAGGCTAACCTGTTAAGTGAACAGGATCGAAATGAATTAAATGCACTGGCGAATCAGTATTCGGCGGAGCGTCAGACGGACTTGATCATTTACACGACTAACAACGAGGAACAGAAGGAAGATAAGCTTCTGACTCAGGAATTCTACGATAACCGAGCACCAGGGTATGATAAACCTCATGGGAACACCGTTATGCTGACATTGGATATGTACAATCGGAAGGTTTATGTGGCGGGTTTTTATAAAGGTGAAGAATACGTCGACAACGACCGAACCGCTAGAATTACAGACAAAATTTACTCGGATTTATCAGAAGGCAATTATCGGATCGCTTTTGAAAAGTTTCTGAACCTGTCTTACGAATATCTGGATCTCAAGCCTGGAGTGAACCCGGATAATATTTTATTCAAAACATGGTTTCAGCTTGCCGCATCTGTAGCGATTGGTGGTATTGTCGTTGGTGTCATGACCTATCGTTCGGGCGGACGTGTGACGGTGAACCGCGCTACTTATGAGGATTCGGATAACTCTCATGTGATTGATCGTCAGGATCGATATATTCGCACAACGGTCACGAAGACCAAAATTGAGAAAAACAATAACAACAGCGGAGGCGGCGGTGGTGGAGGTACGACCGCAGGTGGACATTCGCACAGTGGTAGTAGCCGATCGTTCTAACCGCAATAACCAGACATATCGTCAACATTTATTGAATGATGGCACAACGTAGATGAAGCTTGATAGGGTTACTATAGAAGGGACGGGATCGAACATGGGATTTTTCAGAAATCAGTTCTCCAATGTAGTGGAATGGGAAGAATTCAGAGATGATATGATCTTCTGGAAGTGGAACAACCGAGAGATTAAAAAGGGCAGTAAGCTGATTATCCGCTCGGGACAGGATGCGATTTTCCTGAATAACGGTAAGGTGGAAGGGATTTTTGAGGACGAAGGTTCGTTTAATATCGACTCGGAGATTATTCCGTTTCTGTCCACGCTAAAAGGATTCAAGTTCGGATTCAACAGCGGTATGCGGGTTGAGGTATTGTTTGTGAATACAAAGGAGTTCACCGTCCGCTGGGGTACGCAAAGTCCGGTACTGATTCCGACACCGCAGCTTCCCGGCGGTATGCCGATTCGGGCGAACGGAACGTTTAACTTTAAGGTTAGTGACTATGTCACCCTGATCGATAAAATCGCAGGCATCAAACAGAGTTACCTGGTGGAGGATGTCAAAATCCGCATCACGTCTGTGCTGGATCAGCTACTGATGAAGTGGATTAGCCGTGAGGGCAAGGACATGTTCAATCTACAAGCGAATGCATCGGATATTGCACGCGGTATTCAAGAGGATCTGGATATGCAGATGATGGATATCGGGATTGGCATAACCGGTTTCCAGGTGATGAGCTTTAACTATCCGCAGGAAATTCAGGATATGATCACCAAAACGGCCTCCCACGAGATGATCGGCAATCTGCAAAAGTACCAGCAGGTGAGTATGACCGACGGGATCTCTTCCGGTAAAGTACAGGGCGGCGGTGCAGCTTCCGATATGGCAGGTATGATGATGGGTATGAACATGGCGAATGAAATGCTGAAAAACATGAACCAGAACAATCAGAACTCCAATCATCAAAATTCAAATAACCAAGGGAATAACCAAAGCAACCAGAATCAAAGTCAACAGCAGAATAATAATGCGGGTGCGCCTTCGTCTTCTGGTGGGGATGGCAAAAAGCCAAACTTCTGTCCGAACTGTGGTGCCAAAAATGAAGGAGCCAACTTCTGTCCGAACTGCGGACAAAAGCTGGCCTGATCGCTTACTAAATCCGGATTCCCGAAGTAACGGGATACCTGAGGTTCAACTTCAATTTAAGCTTATCTAATATATTCTAAGCATAACTCGAATAAAAGGTTAGTTCTACAGGAGATCATATCCGTAGGGCTAACCTTTTATTGATTTTAATTATATAGGAGCGATACGTTTGAATGCGAAGCAAACCCGCTTGATTTTTCATAAAAACAAAGTGTTGACAACCAAAACAAAATCAATTATCTTTATATTAAGATATTTAATTTGAATGAAAGTGACAGCAAGATTAACACAAGAATATACTCAAATAAATATCTTCAAATGATTGAACAGGAGGAGAGATCCAGATGATGATTCCAACATTGACGCGAATTAATGAACTCGCGAGAAAAGCCAAAGCAGGTGGGTTGACGGAGATGGAACAGGCTGAACAGACTCGCCTTCGCCAGGAATATTTGCAGACTTTCCGTGGTTCAGTCAACGACATTTTGCTGAATGCCACCATCTACGATCCAAACGGCGATGACGTGACTCCAGATAAATTGAAACAAGAGCAGGCTTCCAGACAGAATCCATAGATTTTGTTGCAGAAGCAGAGGGGCACTAAACGTTCCCTGATCGGGAGTTCACGATAAACTGTGCTACTCGTACGGATGTTAGTCTCAATCCGGCACGAGTAGCACAGACCATATATCTTAATTTAAAGATAATATAATTCCACTATAAATAAGCATACAAACCAAGGAGGAAATAATCATGAATATTCAAACGACAGGCATCCACCACATTACCGCTTTTGCTGGAGATCCACAAGCTAACGTTGATTTTTACGCCGGAGTTCTGGGACTTCGTCTGGTGAAAAAAACAGTAAACTTCGATGCACCGGATGTATACCATCTGTACTTCGGAGATGAGCACGGCAGTCCAGGAACCATTATTACCTTCTTCCCGGCGGCTGGTTCACCACGAGGCCAGATTGGCGGCGGTCAAGTCGGCATCACTTCATATGTCATTCCACCGGGTTCTATGGACTTCTGGCAAAATCGTCTGGAAAGTTTTAATATCGAAGTGACTCGAACTAACCGCTTTGATGAGGAATTGCTGCAATTCGAAGATAGCGAAGGCTTGCGTCTGGAGCTTGTTGAGCGGGAAGAAGGAGCGGCAAATACTTGGGTGCAGGAAGGTATTCCTGCTGAACATGCAATCAAAGGGTTCGGTGGAGCCGTACTGTTCAGTGTGAATCCGCAGCGTACGATGGATGCACTTGAGCGTATTCTCGGATTTGTGAAATTGGGCGAAAATGAAGAATATGCCCGCTTCCGTTCCATCGGAGACATTGGCAACATCGTGGATGTGCCTGTTACCCGCGTGCCACTTGGTATGGGCGGCGCAGGAACGGTGCACCATATCGCATGGCGTGCAGTCGATGATGCACAGCACGCGCAGTGGAGCGAAGCCGTGCGCGAGTATGGCTACCAGCCGACTCCGGTACGGGATCGCCAGTATTTTAACGCGATTTACTTCAGAGAAGCTGGCGGCATCCTGTTTGAGATTGCGACCGATCCTCCAGGCTTTGCCAAAGACGAACCCGCCGAAGCGCTTGGACAGAAACTGATGCTGCCAGAGTGGTTTGAGCAATACCGGACTCAGATCGAGGATAATCTGCAGCCGATTCAAGTCAGAACACTTACGCCTGTCACAGCTGTGACAGAGTGACTTAGAGAGATAAAGGAGCATTGAGGGATGATGGAGAAAAAGGTCACCTGGCTGGAGCTGTTCTATGATTTGCTTTTCGTCGCGGCAGTCTCCAAAGCAGGCCATGTCTTGTTACATGCCGAGCACGGCGTCATTACATGGGAATATTTATTAAAGTTTGTGTTAATCTTTATCCCGGTATGGTGGGCGTGGGTAGGCCAGACCTTGTTCATCAACCGTTATGGTCAGGATATTCTGAGCCATCGGATTTTCCTCATCCTTCAACTGCTGTCGGTTCTCATTATGACGGCGAGTCTTTCGACTCATTTTGACGAACACTATCTATCCTTCTTCGTAGGTTATATTGGTTCCAGAGCATTTACCGCGATTCAGTACCTGACGATCCACAAATCGAAAAGCGAGCATCAGCAGCAGGCCGCCCGTTTCCTGGGCCTCTCGTTTATCATTGGCATCGTGATCTCATCGGGTTCGCTGTTCTTTGATTCTTGGGTGCGGTATGTAATTTTGTATGCCGGAATTGCCGTGGATATTATTTTACCGCTGCTTGGTCGTAAAAATCTGGTGAAGGTGCCTGTGCAGACCCATCATCTGCTGGAACGTTTTGCTCTCTTTACGCTCATTCTGCTAGGTGAATCCGTTGTCAGTATTATCGCGGTATTGTCGGCCGATCAATGGGATTTGAAATCAATCTTGTTTGCCGTCTTTACGTCCCTGTTTGTCATCGCCATGTGGTGGCAGTACTTCGATAACGTGGAGAAAAAAGTGAGCAAAGAGATGCAAACCGCCGGGCAGGCGATCATCTACGGGCATCTATTTATCTACATCTCCCTGAGCATGATCGCTGCTTCGATCCAACTGCTGTACCAGAACCTGCTGAGTTATGAGTTTATGCTTGCGTTTGTATTTGGCTCGGTGCTACTGTATTTCCTGTCAACAACCCTTGTGTTTCATCGCTACAGACACCCGCATCTTCGCCTCCGTCCAGTTCATATGATAGTCATGGTGGGCTTGTTAGTGGCCTTTGTGGTGGTGGATCTAATCTACCGCGTTCCCGGATATGTCATCATGGGTGAGGATATGTTGTTCTTTCTGGTATATGCGAAGCTGACGACTTGACCTGTGTTTATATAAAAAAGAAGCAAGAGCCACGGACGACTTTGTTCGTGGCTTTCATTTTTGCTATAAGAGCATAAATATTTCTCATATATTTTCATGTAGGCAATCTGTTAAGATGGGACTAGGTACAAGTAAATCAGCCATATCCATGAAGTTCGTTCTATTTTTAAATGAGCTTAGTCGGGGAAAGAGCGATATTAAGGTTATTTTGCCATCGTAGTAATGGGGGTACGATCTAATCTTGTTTATAAATAGCCGTTTCACACAGATATGGAGATAACATTTCAGGAGGGAAATCATTTGAGTACAAATCTAATTGGTGTTCCATTGGAAGGGTTTGCAGAGTTCAGCCGTACAGTGGCTGCCGAAGGAGCCGTTTTGCTTAAAAATGAAGGACAGGTGCTTCCACTTAGTCGTTCCGAAAACGTTTCAGTTTTTGGCCGGATTCAAGTGAATTATTATCGCAGTGGTACAGGTTCAGGCGGGAGTGTTCATGTCGCGTATACCACGAATCTGCTGGATGGACTACGCAGTAAAAAGAACATTACCGTTAATGAAGAACTGGCAGCGGTTTATGAGAAATGGATCGAGGAAAATCCGTTTGACGATGGCGGCAAAGTATGGGCGGCCGAGCCGTGGAATCAGAAGGAAATGCCACTCACGGACGAATTGGTCGCACAGGCAAGAAGTAAATCCAGCAAAGCTATTGTGGTCATAGGACGTACTGCAGGGGAAGATCAGGATAATGCAGATGCACCCGGAAGTTATCGTCTGACCGACGATGAGAAGGCGATGCTGAAGCATGTGACGAACCATTTTGAACATACAATTGTAGTACTTAATGTCTCCAATATTATGGATATGAGCTGGCTGGACGAAACGGTTTTGCATCCGATTCAAGGTGTAATTTACTCCTGGCACGGCGGCATGGAAGGCGGTAACGCGATCGCGGACGTACTGGCTGGAGACGTGACACCAAGCGGTAAACTGACGGATACGATTGCATATTCCATCGAAGATTACCCTTCTACAAGCAACTACGGAAATGAGTTCAAGAACCTGTATCAGGAAGATATTTATGTGGGGTATCGTTTTTTCGAAACGTTTCGACCTGAAAAAGTACAATTTGAGTTCGGTTATGGCTTGTCTTACACCACTTTTGCCACACAAATCGAGAAAGCTCGCACGGTGACCGAGAACGGTGAGACATCGATCGAGGTTCGTGTGAACGTGACCAACTCCGGTACAACCTATGCAGGTAAAGAGGTCGTTCAGGTGTATTATGAAGCACCGCAAGGGGAACTGGGACAACCGGTGAAAGCACTTGCCGCTTTTGGCAAAACAGGACTATTGCAGCCCGGCGATTCCGAGCTGTTAACGATCCGTTTCCCGGTAAATCACATGGCTTCGTATGATGATGCGGGTGTAACGGGATATGCTTCCGCATACGTGCTTGAAGCTGGAACGTACCGTCTGCATGTGGGTACGAGTGTGAAGCAGGTAGAGCATGTTGGCGTCGACGGCCAAGATGGCTACGTTGTGGACACGGTTCAACTGGTGGAGCAATTGCAGGAAGCGATGGCGCCAACGGAAGATTTTACACGGTTGAAACCGGGCATTCGCAAGGCAGATGGATCATACGAGCTGACTTATGTAGATGTTCCAAAGCGCAAAGTGTCTATCGCGGATCGCATCAAGCAGAACTTGCCGCAAACATTGGAGCAGACGGGAAATCAGGGTTACAAGCTGAGTGACGTGAAGGCGGGTAAAGTGAGTCTGGAGGCCTTTGTAGCTCAACTGAGCGATCAGGATCTGGCAGCAATTGTACGCGGCGAAGGCATGAGCAGTCCGCTGGTTACTTCGGGAACGGCATCGGCTTTCGGTGGTGTGAGTGACAGCCTGTTTAACTATGGCATTCCTGTTGCCTGTACGGCAGATGGCCCGTCCGGTATCCGTATGGATAGTGGGGAAAAAGCAACACAAGTATCTATCGGAACGCTGCTAGCGGCAACGTGGAATGCAGACTTGGTAGAAGAACTGTATGTGATGGAAGGACAAGAGCTGCTTCGCAATCAGGTAGACACCTTACTCGGACCTGGACTCAATATCCGCCGCAGTCCGCTGAATGGTCGTAACTTCGAGTACTTCTCGGAAGATCCGCTGATCTCGGGTGTATTTGCCGCTGCTTGTACGAAAGGTATTATGAAGGGCGGATCTAACGCCACACTGAAACACTTTGCCTGCAACAACCAGGAGAAACACCGTAGCAAAGTCGATGCTGTTGTATCCGAACGTGCGCTACGCGAAATTTATCTGAAAGGGTTCGAGATTGCGGTGAAAGAGGGTGGAGCGAACTCCATCATGACCTCTTACAATCCGATTAACGGACACTGGGCTGCATCCAACTACGATCTGAACACAACGATTCTGCGTGGAGAGTGGAACTTCGACGGCATTGTGATGACCGACTGGTGGGCCATTATGAACGATGTGGTAGAAGGCGGAGAAGCCGATCGCAAGTTCACGAACTGGATGGTTCGCGCTCAGAACGACCTGTACATGGTTGTGCCAAACTATGGCGCAGAGATCAACGGCTGGGACGATAATACAATGGAATCGCTCGAAAATGGAACTTTGACCCGCGGCGAGCTACAGCGCTCCGCGATCAATATCTGCAAATTCATCATGAACGCGCCGGTATCCTCACGCAAACATGAGATTGTAGAGAACGTGGCTTCGTTCCAGGCGAACGCGTCTCTGACTGCGGCAAACGCCCAGTCGCTGGCTGATAATGCACAGATAAAACCTGCGGTAACTGAGCCTGTATATATGAAAGTGGATGAAGCAGGCCAGTACCGGATTATCGTGCAGATTATGTCACCTGAGCCTGAACTGGCGCAAAGTGCATGTAATGTGCTGCTGAATGGTCAGCTTGCTACGACGATTCAAACGAACGGTACAGAAGGCAAATGGATCAGACAAAAGCTGGTGAAAGTGCAACTGGAAGCAGGGGCGTATGAACTCAAGCTTGACTTTACAAAACCAGGATTGCAGATCGATTGGATCGAATTCAAGCAAGTGTAGGTTAGGTTTTAACGGTATGCTTGCGATATAAAAGGTGACATGTAAATGGACTGGCACATGCATGCATTCGGGTCTCTTTCTAAGTAGAAGTGTAATAGTGTGGTGCTAAAACCGTTACTGGGATAATAACAAAGGACACTGCGTGCAGTGTCCTTTTGTTGTCACCGGAGGAGCAGACTGTTATGATCGAGTTACGGGATCGTGGTCAAACAGAATAATGGGGTCAGGGGTGTGGCAAACGATGAAAAGATACAATTACTTAAGTCCGATTTTGCTGATTGTTGTTGCATTGATCGTACGAGGACTGGTGACCAACGTATGTATGTTGTTTGGCTTGTCGCAAGAGGTGTCCAGCAATATTGCGATGCTTGCCATGATTATTGTGGCTTTGATTATGTTCAACCGTATGACAAAAGCCCGGCGTAACAAGTAGATAGGTACGATATGCGATGAGTTAAGTAGATATAAAATAAGTAATTTTGAAAGCCCTTTATTTTATTTAAGGGTGAGGAACATGGAGGACTGGAACAGGTCACCAATACGGTAGATATGATACAAAGACGATGCAGAGATTCTTTTGCCTCGTCTTTTTTGCGTCATATGTGAGAATCTCTTTATACACAAAAAAAACGGCACAAGATATTTCCTATGCCGCTTCACGATTCAGATTTCATTTTTATGTTAGTTCTGCGTGTGAACTAAACTTATGACATTATTCTTGAAAACCATTTGTCTTGGATGGAGAAAGTAGTGTGATTATATTAAGTTCTTTTCTCATGATCTAACCGCCGACGAAATACCAAAGCCGAGACAGCAAATATAATAAAAGATAATGTTGAAGCAGCAGTAACCATCTTCAACACATTTCCTATCGGTGGATTAAACCATAGAGCAACAGAGAAGATTAAAACGGCACCAGTTAAACCCATTCCCAAAATTGAAAATGCTAAAATTTTGTTCATCAAATCACCTCACAGGTAATTGAAACAAGCTACTGCTCCAGCGATACCACCAGCACCAATAACTGCATATGCACCAATACATGCAGCACATATCGGAGCAGTCACTGGTGTCGGTACTGCACACGAACTGCCGCACGCCACCGCAATAATATAAGCTGCCGTACCACCAATACCAAGCACTGCCCCAAGACAACCTGCCACTGCGCCAAAACCATTCGGTTGAATTCCAGAGTTAACCGGTTCTTCTGCAAGCATTTCTTCATCTGTGATATAAGGTCTGTCAGTGTCCACAGATTTAACAACGGATCCATTCAGATACGTCTCAACTCGGAAGTTTCCTGCCTCATTCTTGGTCACCAACATTTCATTTGTCTGTAATACGGTATCGTCCTCATTGAAGAAAACTGTTACGTTACTAGGAAGGCTATACTCCCCATGTACAGGAACTGTGACAACCGTAACCCCACCGCCAACCGTGTACACACTTGATTTTTCCAAATCAAAAGCAGACACAGGGGCAACATTCCTTATCTCACCTTTTTCCACTCCAGATAGTGTTGCATTGATCAATTCCTTGGCTTCATTACCTATAACTACACTAATATTTTGGCTGTTATCCGCTTTTGCTGTAATACTCAAATTTGGAGATAAACTTAAACTGAAAATAGACAAAATCAATAATAATGGCAAAAAGACTTTTTTAGCCTTGGACATAATAAAACCTCCTATTTTATAAAAATTCATAGTAGTATTTCCTTTTCAAGATCGATATCGTCTGTAAGCAAATGCTTAGATACCAGCTCGATCATATATGCAAGTTCAACGGGGGTGCTTTCTCATTTTTCGGTGTAACCAGGAATGTCATAATCGAAAGAAATACTGCTAGCCTGAATCTGATTTCTTCCTCCTGACCTTATGTGGGTCTTAGCCTGACAAGTTGCTCATTAAGTTGAAGTTTAGGGCATACATACGTGGTTGCAATCAATAGAGTCTTCTTAAACATCAATAACATTCACGCTCCTTATAACAGGTTTTAGGATTAACCCTACATATATAGACGCGAAAAAAGGAAAATAGTTTCCTTTTTATCCAATATTTTGTTTAAAAGTTCGAAAAGATCGATTAATTGCCTCTAAAGATAATACATCATAGCAACGAATTTCATATCCTAAGTACGAGAACCCGTCTTAACCGATTGTTATGACTCCGCTCTTCAAGCATGCATCAAAATGAAAAAGTCCCTTTTAGGAACGCAAGCCCGAGCGGAATCCAAAGAATCCCCATTGCAGCAACCAAATTTAAAAGAGGAAGCCTCATATACGAGTATTGACGTTCAATACCTAACGTTTTAGACTGAATGTATAATTTAATAACAAATTAAATAACAAAAATAACAAATGAACTGTAGAAATGATAAGGGAGGAGGCTCACTCATGACGATTAAGGCCGGCAAACAATACGTTTTTCAAGCTGGGCAGCATTTTCAGAGCAGTCATGCATCTACGCTTGCTGTTTTGCCAACTGGTTTAGTTATTGCGGCTTGGTTCGCAGGCTCGTATGAAAAATCCAGCGACACTGCCATTTGGATGGCTGTTCAGGAGCAAGATGGCTTGTGGTCAGCGCCGCGCAAAGTAGCGGATGAAGAAGGCATTGCCCATTGGAACCCGGTGCTGTATGCACATGGGTGCTCACTTGTCCTCTTTTACAAGGTGGGACACGAAATTACAGACTGGCATACGCGCATCATGCGCTCGGAGGATGGCGGGCAGACGTGGACGGCTGCTCGTGAGTTGGTTCCCGGTGATGTGGGGGGCCGTGGTCCGGTGCGCAATAAACCTGTACGACTAGCGGACGGAACGATTTTGGCTCCAGCTTCTATTGAGCGAATGGACACGGAGAATCCGGGCAAGCAGGTGTGGGAAGCTTTTGTTGATATTTCAACCGATGAAGGCATGACATGGACGAAAAGTAAACCTGTGCCGATGAACCTGTCTGTTTATGTGGGGGCGGATCATTGGATTGCGAAAGGGCTGATTCAGCCTACTCTATGGACTTCAAGTGCTAATGATGTACATATGCTGCTTCGCAGTACGGAGGGGAAGATTTTTCGTAGCGACTCGGTGGATGGCGGCAGGACATGGTGTGAAGCTTACCCGACAGAACTGCCAAACAACAATAGCGGAATCGATGTCACACGCCTAGAGAGTGGCTTGCTTGCGCTTGTTTACAATCCCGTGAGCGGATATGCGACAGAGAGTCCCCGGACACCACTGGTGGTTGCTTTTTCGAATGACAATGGTGCGAGCTGGGGAAATGAATGGGTGCTTGAAGATGAGCCGGGCGAGTATTCTTATCCTGCCATCGTATCTCAGGAGCAGAACCTGTACATCTCGTATACGTGGAAAAGAGACCGAGTTGCGTTCTGGAAACTGAACGTTCACACATCGGAATAAAGCAAGGACCGCAGAAACGCTGATCATGCGTTTAATCGGTCCTTTCTGTCGTGGTTACTTGTGAGGAGGTGTTCCTATGAATAGGCACGTCATTAAGAGACAACCGACTTTGGAAGTCATTGCGGTAGACGCAGCAGATGCCCAAGCGGCTGAGCAGGGGGGAGCCGATCGGATCGAGCTGGTATCGGCTATGAGCGAAGGTGGTCTTACGCCCAGTTATGGGCAGATTGAACAGGTTGTATCCAAGGTGTCGATTCCAGTGTATGTCATGATAAGACCCCATAGCCGCTCGTTCTGCTATAGCGTTGATGATCTTCATGCGATAATCCAAGACATACGTGTGGCGAGGGAGCTTGGTGCCGCAGGCATCGTGATTGGAGTTCTCACCAATGAGGGAGAAGTAGATCGCTCCTTTTTACAAACTTGTCTGTTAAGCGCTCAGGGGATGGGAGTTACGTTTCATCGCGCCATCGATTCGAGTGCACATGTGGTGAGAGCACTGGAGAGCATTGGTAGCGTCAATGGAGGGAACGAGGGCAAGGGCAGGTATGAATATGAGAGGGAGATGAAGAACAAGAGTGAGAGTGTTAGTGAAAGTAAGAACAGGAGCAGTAGCAAGAGTAACAGCAAGGACAAGTGTGAGTGTGAGAGCAAGAGCGAGGAGAGTGTCGTTGAGCGTGTACTTACATCGGGAGGGAAACTTACAGCACCTGAGGGTTTGCTCGAACTACAGCAGTTGCAGGAGATAGGACAGACGTTGAATATATCGATTATGGCGGGTTCGGGTATCACGATTGAAGGGATTCCAACCATCGTGAGCCGAACGGGGATTACCGAAATTCATATGGGATCGGGTGTGCGGCACAGAGGGAGTTTTGATCATCCTGTAGATGCTCAGCTTGTCGCTCAGGCCAAAGCAATGTTGATTCGTTCAGTACAAGAGTTGCAGTAATGGTAGCCATTGTGTGGGTGCTGTTAGAAACAGCCAACATAGCGGTAGTTAAAGAAGCGGATGGATAGCTATATCAGTTGGTGTAAAAGAATAGTTCAACTTATATAGAACAAAAAGCAACAAAAGCATAGTGCACTTTTCATATAAGGGAGTGTGGGCCATGAATTCAAAGCTTTCACCAGAATCAGCAGATTGGATTAAAACAGCGGCACAGGTCAGCCCATCCGAGCACCAAATGAGATGGCAGGAGATGGAGTTTTATGCTTTTATCCATTTTACCGTGAACACATTTACAGATCGGGAGTGGGGGACGGGTGAGGAAGACCCGGCAATCTTTAACCCTACTGAACTACATGCAGGGCAATGGGTGGAGGCATGTAAAGATGCAGGCATGAAAGGGTTGATTTTGACATGCAAGCACCATGACGGATTCTGTCTATGGCCCAGCCGTTATACAGATCATACAGTCGCAGCAAGTCCATGGCGAAATGGCTCTGGTGACCTGGTTCGAGAAGTTGCCGATGCTTGTCGTGACGCCGGGTTGAAATTTGGGGTATATCTCTCGCCCTGGGATCGCCATGAAGCATGTTATGGAGATTCGGAGCGGTATAACGCCTTTTTTCTTCATCAACTGCGCGAACTGCTGACGAACTACGGTGACATCTTCTGTGTATGGTTTGATGGAGCTTGTGGCGAAGGGCCCAATGGGAAAAGGCAGATCTATGACTGGTCCGCCTATTATGCGCTCATTCGTGAGCTTCAGCCAGAAGCGGTTATTTCGGTCTGTGGCCCAGATGTGCGCTGGTGTGGCAACGAGGCGGGACATACGCGGGAATCGGAATGGAGCGTTGTGCCGGCGCATATGCAGGATAATGAGAAGATTCAGGAGCAGTCACAGCAGGTGGATGATGGAGCGTTTGCGAGGAAAATTAACACACAGGACCGTGATCTGGGGAGCCGGAGCGTCATCCGTGATTATGCTGATCAGCTGGTGTGGTATCCTGCCGAGGTGAATACCTCGATTCGTCCAGGCTGGTTCTATCATGCGAGTGAAGATGATCAGGTCAAAACGCTGGAGGAACTGCTTTCCGTTTATTATGGTGCCGTGGGCGGCAACGCCTGTTTTTTGCTTAACCTGCCCCCAGACAAGCGTGGTCTGATTCATGAAAATGATGTTCAGCGACTGCGGGAGTTAGGTTCAGCGCTGCGTACCACGTTCAGTGAAGACTTGGCGCAAGGCGCACAGGCGAAGGCTTCGGAGACGATGGACGAAGCACATGATGCTTCACAAGTGCTAAATCCGTATGGAGAGCGCAAACCAAAAGCTTATTGGTGCCCACGCGAAGGAACAGAGCAGGCGTGGATTGAATTGATTTTGCCGGAAGAAAAGACCTTCGACCGTGTGATGCTGATGGAGCACATCCAATCGGGGCAACGGATCGAACGATTCACGCTGGAAGTATGCGGTGAGGATGGTCGGTGGCAGGATATCTATGCCGGAACGGTGGTTGGGTATAAGCGAATTTGCTGTTTTCCAAAAGTGACTGCACGCCGGGTTCGAGTAACCATTCAGGAGTCCAGATGGTTCCCGACGTTATCTAGATTCAGTTTATTTTACAGTGAACGGGAGGACGTGTGAGATGGCGGTACTGACGGCTCGGGGGTCTCAATTTATGCTGGATGGAGAACCTTTTCAAATTCTGTCGGGTGCGATTCATTATTTTCGAGTGGTGCCCGAGTATTGGGAAGATCGGCTGCTGAAGCTGAAGGCCTGCGGGTTTAACACGGTGGAGACCTACGTGCCATGGAACATGCATGAGCCACAGCCGGGGATGTATTGTTTCGAAGGCATGGCGGATGTGGAGCAATTTATTCGACTTGCGGGGAGCTTGGAGTTGCATGTGATCATTCGTCCAAGTCCATACATCTGTGCGGAGTGGGAATTTGGCGGCTTGCCTTCATGGCTGCTTGCAGATGACCATCTGCGGCTTCGTTGCAATGATTCGGCGTTTCTGGCGCATGTGGATCGGTATTACGATGTACTTTTACCCACATTAAAACCTCTTTTGAGCACCTCTGGCGGCCCCGTTATTGCATTGCAGATTGAAAATGAATATGGCAGCTTCGGGAACGATGCGAGTTATCTGCAATATTTGCGAGATGGCATGGTGAGGCGGGGCATGGATGTGCTCCTGTTCACCTCGGATGGGCCAACGGATCATATGCTGCAAGCCGGTTCCGTGCCAGGACACTTGGCAACAGTTAATTTTGGGTCGGGGACAGAGTGGGCGTTTGCCAAGCTGCGTGAATATCAAGCAGAGGAACCGCTTATGTGTATGGAGTTTTGGAATGGCTGGTTCGATCACTGGGGCGAATCTCATCACACTCGGGAAGCAGAAGATGTAGCTAAAGTGCTGGAGGAAATGTTAGAAGCAGGCGCCTCGGTGAATTTCTACATGTTCCATGGCGGTACGAATTTTGCATTTTATAATGGAGCGAACTGTCAGCAAAAGGATCAATACGAACCAACCATTACGAGTTACGACTATGACTCTTTGCTTAGTGAATCGGGAGAACTCACAGCGAAATTTCATGCAGTAAGGGAGGTTATCTCGCGGTATAGCCTTTCTAAAAAACAGGATCATGGCTCTGAGCCGGGAGATTTAGTTTTACCGGAACCTATATGGACGGCCGCTTACGGCAGGATCGAGATGAGGCAACATGCTAGTTTGCTTCAACAACTGAATGCACTGGCTATTCCAATGCACCGTACAAACCCGGAGCCGATGGAGAAGCTGGGGCAGGATTATGGGTTTATCAGCTACCAGACACGGATATCCGGGCCAAGAGAACGACAGGAATTCGTTGTTCAGGAGGTTCGTGATCGGGCAATGGTGTTTGTAGATGGCCTTTTACAGGGAGTACTGGAACGTGGGAATCCCACGGCGACAACGATATCCTTTGAAGTACCCGCGGAAGGCACGGAGTTGCTCATTCTCGTTGAGAATATGGGGCGAATCAATTATGGTCCGTACCTGAGAGATCCGAAGGGAATTACGGAGGGTGTGCGGCATGGATTTCAGTTTTTATACGATTGGACGATTCATTGTTTGCCGATGACCGATCTTTCGGGTTTATCTTTTGCTGTGCTGTCTGAGCTTGAGAGTAGCGTAAGAACAGTAACAGAGGAGCCATTTTTTTATCGAGGAAGTCTTCATATTGAAGATGTGTTGGATATAAAGGATACTTTCCTTCGTCTGGACGGCTGGACAAAAGGAGTTGCATATGTAAACGGATTCAATCTGGGGCGCTACTGGAATAAAGGCCCGCAACAGACGTTGTATGTCCCTGCGCCTCTTCTCCGTCTAGGGGAGAACGAGATCATCATATTTGAGCTTCATGGGACGGCAGATGCCGCCGTCATGTTCGTGGATCAGCCGGATTTGGGCTAGAAAAGGAAAATCGGTGAGCCATGCGATTATTGGCAATTGCTCTATGGACTGGAACAAGGTATACGTTGGGTATGGACACCCATCACAGGAGAGGGAGAGGATGAGGAAGATGAAAGTTGGACTCAGCACATACAGTTTGCAGCAAGCGTTGGATCGTAAGGAGCTGACTGTGCCGGATGCCGTTCGGTGGATTGCGGAGCAGGGCGGGCAGCATGTGGAGATTGTACCGATGGGCTTCAGTTTGATCGATAATCCAGCGTTAATTGAGGAAATCAAAGCTACGGCTCGGGAGGTTGGTGTCGACATCTCGAATTATGCCATTGGAGCAAACTTTGCGGTTCAGGAGAATGCCGAGACTTTGGAAGAAGAAATTCAGAGTGTTATGCGCCACGTGGATGTCGCCGCTGCCCTGGGTGTGAAGCTGATGCGCCACGATGTGGCTTTCCGGCCTGCACCGGAGGGGACTGTAGCACAGTTTGAAGCCGACCTGCCTGTGCTGGTCAAAGCCTGTCAGCGAATTGCCGAATATGCCGCAGGCTTTGGCATTACAACAAGTGTGGAGAACCACGGATATTATGTGCAATCGAGCGAGCGGATTCAGCGGCTGTTACATGAGACGGGTCGGGAAAATTTCAAAACGACACTGGACATCGGCAATTTCCTCTGTGTGGATGAAGATCCGGTGAGTGCGGTGAAAAATAACATTGCTCACGCGTCTATCGTTCACGCCAAAGACTTCTACTGGCGTCCTTCCACCCGGAATCCCGGCGAAGGCTGGTTCCAGACTTCCCATGGCAATTATCTGCGTGGTGCTATCGTGGGCCATGGTGATATCGACATGCCTGAGGTGTTCCGTGTGATGAAGCAGTCCGGTTACGAGGGATATATCTCGGTTGAATTCGAAGGCATGGAGGATTGCCGAACCGCCTCGCGCATTGCAATGGATAACGTGCGACGTTTGTGGGATGAGGCGTGAAACCGTGTCGGTATGTGTCTTGCTATGATATGGGATCGCTATGCTATCCCGTGTCGATTGGTTTAGTGCTGTGAGGTGCAGGTGTAGTGTAATGAGTCTTCTACAGGAGAGTTTAGTAAGAAAGTAGGCTGTATGAAAGAAGACGTCGTTATCCGTTCTCTCTCAGATGAAATACATTGAAATGTGATCAGTATTAATGATTCAAGGTCGTGCGATTTTTCTATAAAAAAGCTGGCTCTGCCGAGCTAAACGGTATTCTTTTTCATTTTTAACACTGGAGGGGTAGTGAAATGTCTAAATTAAAAGTCGCTGTCATCGGCGCCGGTTCAATATCCGATTGTCACCTGCAAGCATATGCCAGCAATCCGGAAGTGGAGATTTATGCGATCTGTGATCTGAACGAAACCCGTGCAACCGATGTGGCGAAGCAGTATGGAGCAACCCATGTGTTTACGGACTATAAAGACTTGCTAGCTCTGCCGGAAATTCATTCGGTCAGTATCTGTACCTGGAATGATTCGCACGCCGAAATCAGTATTGCGGCGCTGGATGCAGGCAAAAACGTGCTGTGCGAGAAACCCCTCTGCCAGACTGTGGAGGATGCATTAGAGGTAGAAAAAGCCGTTCATCGCAGTGGTAAGCTGCTACAAGTAGGCTTTGTTCGCCGCTATAGTGACAATGCTCAGATTTTGAAAAAATTCATCGACGAGGGTGAACTTGGCGAAATCTATTATGCCAAAGCCTCCAGTCTGCGCCGTCTTGGCAACCCTGGTGGCTGGTTTGCGGATAAAAGTCGCTCCGGCGGCGGCCCGTTAATTGATATCGGCGTACATGTTATCGACATTTGCTGGTACCTGATGGGTAGACCGAAGGTGAAATCCGTTTCCGCTAACGTCTCCAATCGTCTCGGCAACCGAGCGAACATTCGCAATCTTTCGTTCTATAAGGCTGCCGATTACGATGCAGAACAGAACACCGTGGAGGATATGGCGAATGCATTGATCCGTTTTGAAAACGGAGCAAGCCTGCTGGTCGATGTCAGCTTCACTCTGCATGCAAAGGCTGATGAAACAGCAGTTAAGCTGTATGGCGACAAAGGCGGAGCCGAGCTGGAGCCCGAGATTTCAATTGTTGGCGAGAAGTTCGATACCATTCTGAACATGACACCGCAGGTCGATTTCAAATCCTTTGACTTCATGGGCTCGTTCCGCAATGAAATCAACCACTTTATCGATAGCACGCAGGGCCGAAAAGAAACCCTTAGCCCCGTCGAGGACGGTGTGGAAGTCATGAAAATGCTATGCGCTATCTACGAATCCGCGCGCGAGGGCAAGGAGATCACGTTGTAAAAATTCCATTTACACGTGAACGGAGTGCTCAAGTGTAAATCTGTCAGTGCTTTTAAGTTTGTTGTTCTACCCAAAATGGAGGGAGCAGGTACCCCGACGTAACCAGTTACCCCATCGACGAGGTGAAACCGTCTTTGGACGTTGTATCAGCATTTATTTACACGAAAACGGAGAGGTCAGAAATAAGCCGAAGAAGCGAAGCGTGCGCCTTTATCCCCGGATTTCCCCATCAGGAAAATAGTCCAAAGAAATCCGGGGGTAACAGCGCTCGGAGGATTGTTCTGACCGCGGAGTGGCCTAGTGTAAATTTTAACTCGTTACAACGTCAGAAATTTCAACTAAAGGAGATGCTTTATTTTGACTCAAACCAATTCCCCCCTGCCAGAGCAGGAAGAGCACATCGTTGAAGCAGGCGTACACAACTTTAGTAAAGAGGATGAGTGGGTAAAGCCGGATGATCCACTGCTACTAGAGCGGCTGGAGTGGTTCAAAGATCAGAAGCTCGGTTTGATGATGCACTGGGGGCCGTACTCGCAGCTCGGCTTGGTGGAATCATGGGCGTTGAGTGATGAGGATGGCGACTGGTCACGGGATGATGTGGACTGGACGGACGATATGGAGGACTTCAAGCGTGAATATTTTGACCTGAACAAAACCTTCAATCCGATCCGGTTCCAGCCCGAGGAATGGGCACAGATGGCCGCCGACAACGGCTTCAAATACTTCCTGTTTACGACCAAGCACCACGACGGTTTCTGCATGTGGGATACCAAAACAACCGATTACCGGATTACGGGCAAGGATACGCCGTTCCACAAGCACAAATATGCCGATATCTGCCGTACGCTATTTGACGCCTTTCGAGCGAAAGGGCTCGGTATCTCTGCGTATTTCTCCAAAGCAGACTGGCACACCCCTTATTACTGGGCACCGGGCATGGAGCGTGGACGGCATATGTGGCGCGGGCCCTCTTATGATCCACACAAGTATCCATGGATGTGGGAAAAGTTTGTGGAGTTCACCCATGAGCAGATCATGGAACTGCTGACGAACTACGGACGAATCGAGTGTCTGTGGCTTGATGCAGGCTGGGTACGTGAAGGCCGCCACGGTCAGGATATTCGGCTTGGCGAAGTGGTCGAGCGGGCGAGAAAGAGCACGCAGCCTTGGCTTCTGTCCGCAGATCGCACCGTAGGCGGGCCGTATGAAAACATCGTCACCCCGGAGCAGACAATCCCGGAGCATCCGATGAATATCCCGTGGGAGAGCTGCATTACCGTCGGGCATTCGTTTGCTTTTGGCTTCGATGATCAATATAAATCGGGACGGCAGCTTGCACACATTTTGCTCGAGGTGGTATCTAAAGGAGGTAACTTGGCACTGAATGTCGGGCCGCAGCCGGACGGACGTCTACCCAAAGGGGCTATTCGAGGCATCCAGGGCCTGGGCGAATGGCTGAACACACACGGCGAGGGCATTTATGGCACCCGTATTTGCGCACCGTATTACACGAAGGAGTGGGCATTCACACAGAAAGAAGACATCCACACCGTCTATGCCTTCCGCATGTATCGCAACGAGAGCGAGACCCCGGAAGAGCGACTGATCATTCCTTATGTGGAAAAGGTGGAGCGTATTGAACTCATCGGTACGAATGACGTACTTTCGTTTCAGCAGACCGAAGAAGGGCTGCTCGTGGAGTTGCCACGATCCGCTACAAGCAACCAAGCACCGATCACTCATACATTTAGATTGATCACCAAATCATAAAAATGCATGTCAATTCCGGGGGAGATATCAGGGCCTCCGGAATTTTATTTTTGTACATATAAACATACAGAACCCCACAGAACATGGCTTTAAACACTTGCTGCACAAGGGTTTTTGGAATAAAGAGAGGTCAGAGAAAATTGCAAATTGATCAAAAAGACCTCGGCAAGGTACTATCAAATTAAGAAAGCGCTACCTGATATGATTGTTAACATTGATTAGATTAAGGGTAGCGGATTAGCATCAAAAACGAACGTTAAAGGGTTGTAAATGTAATGTATTATTACACTTGAGGCTGAGAAGGAGTGACGCAAATGAGTCGAGGTACAGATAGCATACCTGCGGACATAGAGCTGCAGCAATTACGTCAGACAGCGCCCAAGAAGCAGCATCCGTTTATCAAAAGCTTCAAAAAGCACTGGGAGCTGTACCTGCTTGTGCTACCTCCGGTGTTGTATCTATTGATCTTCAAATACATCCCGATGGTGGGTGTGCAGATTGCCTTTAAAGATTTCAGCGTAGTCAAAGGCATCTGGGGTAGCCCATGGGTGGGGCTCAAACATTTTGAAGCCTTCTTTAATTCCCCGAACTTCTGGCTACTGATCAAGAACACCATTGGCATCAGTTTCTATTCCCTCATTGCAGGTTTCCCTATACCGATCTTGCTCGCCTTGGCACTGAACGAGATTCGAACGGGTTATTTTAAAAAGACCGTACAGATGGTCACGTATGCACCGCATTTTATCTCCACCGTTGTCATGGTATCCATCATCATTCTAATGCTCTCGCCACATGTAGGCGTCGTAGACAAGTTATTTACCTGGTTGGGTTTCCCGATGACTAACTTTATGGGGATTCCCGAATATTTCAAATCAATCTATGTCTGGTCCGGGGTATGGCAGGGCATGGGGTATTCCTCCATTATCTACATCGCGGCCTTGGCGGGAGTTGATCCATCCCTGTACGAAGCGGCCAAGATGGATGGCGCCTCAAGGTTGCGGAAAATCTGGCACATCGACCTTCCCACCCTTGTTCCGGTGACCGTAATCATGTTGATTCTAAGTCTGGGTAGCATTATGGGCGTTGGCTTCGAAAAAATATACCTGATGCAGAATCCGCTGAATACAAGTGCTTCGGAGGTCATCTCCACGTACGTGTACAAGGTCGGTCTGATCGGAGCGAATTTCAGCTTCTCCGCGGCTGTCGGATTCTTTAACTCCATCATTAACCTGATTCTGCTGGTCATCGTCAATAGCATTTCACGCAAAGTATCCGAGAACAGCTTGTGGTAAAGGAGGAGCATGTCCATGTTTAATCTGATCAATCGGAACCGAATCAAAGATCCCATTGGCGACCGTATTTTCATGACCATCAACTATATCTTTCTGATTGCCATTCTGTTAACGGTGTTCTACCCGCTCTTGTACATTGTCAGTTCCTCATTCAGCTCGTCACGTGCCGTAACATCCGGCCAGGTGTGGCTGTTCCCGGTTGATTTCAACATCAAGGCATACATCTCCATTTTCAAAAGCCAGCAGCTCATGCTCGGGTTTTACAACACGATCATCTACACCGTGGTTGGTACGTTCATAAACGTCGCTCTGACGGTTATGCTAGCCTACCCGCTCTCCCGTAAGTCGTTCTATGGACGGGGAGCGATCATTATTTTCATGATGATTACGATGTTTTTTGACGGGGGTCTGATTCCGACCTACCTGCTGATGAAAGACCTGCATCTGCTGGATACCCGCTGGGCGATGTGGCTGCCCGGAGCGCTTGCCGTGTTCCAGGTCATCGTTGCTCGCACCTTCTTCCAGTCGTCGATCCCCGAGGAGCTTGGTGAAGCTGCCGAGATGGACGGGTGCCGGGATATTCGCTACCTGATCAGCGTGGTGCTGCCGCTCTCCAAACCGATTTTGGCGGTCATGACGCTGATGTACGCAGTAGGCCACTGGAATGCATACTTTGATGCACTCATTTACCTCCGTTCAGAGAAACTGTTCCCATTACAATATGTGCTTCGCAACTTGTTAATTCTGAATGCGGCTGACCCGGCCATGCTTGCGAATACAAGCCAGCAGATGCGAGATCAAGGGTTCGAGCAGGTGCTGAAATATGCGCTGATTGTGGTCGCAAGTATTCCGATTCTGATTATGTATCCTTTTGTGCAAAAACACTTCGTCAAAGGGGTTATGGTCGGTTCACTTAAAGGATAGATGGTAGCCGGTTTATGAAAGGAGGTGGGGGCACACGCCGGCTATATCAACCCAACAGCTTAACCAAAGGTTTGTCGTTATGAATAAAAAGGAGGAGTCAGCTTGAGAAAATCCTGGATTTCAATTTTGTGTCTGATCTTAGCTTCGATAACGATATTATCTGCATGCAGTTCATCTGAAAAAGCGGGTACAGGTAGCGAGGGGAGCGGCGAGAGCGGCGGCCCGGTGACGATGACTTTTTTTGCCCCACAAGGTAAAGCACCGATGGAAGACAATGAATTCACCAAGTTTATCGAAAAAAAGTTCAATGTGACCTTGAAATGGGATCTGGCCCCGACAGACGCTTTGCAGGATCGCAGACAATTGCTGCTAGCCAGCGGGGATTATCCTGAAGTGTTCCTGCACGGCAAATTCACCACTTCGGATCTTCAAACCTATGGTAAACAAGGCGTGTTCCTCCCGCTTCAAGACCTGATCAAGCAATACGGCCCGAACCTCACCAAAGTGATGGAAGAGAAGCCTTATTTTAAGGATGCCATAACGGCACCGGACGGTAACATCTATGCATTGCCTATTTTTAATGAATGTTACCACTGTACGTATGCGCAGAAGTATTGGATCAACCAAGAGTGGCTGGATAAGGTGGGGCTGAAAATGCCAACGACGACGGATGAACTGTATACCGTTCTGAAGGCGTTCAAAACCCAAGACCCGAACGGTAACGGCAAAGCCGATGAGATTCCGCTCACAGGTGCACCGAACAAATATGTGTGGAACGGCAACATCGATGCCTATCTGATGAACAGCTTCATATACAACGATAACGATAAATACCTGATCGTGAACGATGGCAAGGTGAGTTTTGCCGCCAACCAGGAGGGATGGAAGAAAGGGCTGGAGTACATGCACAAGCTGTACGCGGATGGCCTGATCGACCCGGCTTCCTTCACACAGAATGACCAGGCGATTGGTCAACTGGGGAACAAAGAAGGAGATGAAGTGGTTGGCTCTATTACAACAGCGCTGGTCAGTTATCTGGTGAACACATATGACAAAAAAATTACCCGTCACCAGCACTGGGAGATTGTGCCCCCACTCAAAGGACCGGATGGTGTGCAGACGACTGGGGCAACGCAAAGTGTAGGTGAATTCGAATTTGCCATCACCAACAAAGCGACCGAAGCACAACAGATCGCAGCGATCAAAATTGTAGATTACATGTTCAGTGAAGAGGGTGCACTCTATGCAGAGTACGGCCCAACGGAAGGAAAGGGCTGGAAAAAAGCAGGCCCGGATGAGAAAAACATCAACGGCGAACCTGCCAAATACAGCTATTACAACCTGCCTGAACGTGATCCCAACGTGGTTGTGAACGAGAGCTGGTCACAGATCGGTGCGCATGATTTGTCCAATACGTTCCGTAATCTGTTTGCAGAGGGTCAAGATCCACTGTCTGCTGAAGGATACGGTACAAGGCTTGCTCAAGCGACGAAAGTATATGCACCGTACGCTCCAAAAGAAGTATATCCAGCCAACGTATTTATTCGTCCAGAAGATACCGAGACAGCAGCTCAACTGACCACCGCGATCAAAGATTATGTGCAGACGAATATGGCTCAGTTCATCATTGGCAGCAAGAGCATTGATAAGGACTGGGATTCATACGTCAAAGGTTTTGATGGACTTGGATTAAGCAATTATCTGGATATTTATCAGCGTGCAATTGAGAAAAAGTAAATCTAATACAGACTGTCCCGCCTGTCACCCGTGACCGGGGCAGTCTTCTCCTATGACAACCCCACGTCATTCGATATAATGAACGCATAATTATGAAAACTTTGTGAACAGAGGCAAGGTGCAAGTGGTTTGTCGTCATGCAACATGAAATGGATTGGTGGGGGGCGCGGAGATGAACAACAATTGGTTCAGACGTTTGCTGTTATCGTATTTGCCTATTTTTTTTATTGTGACGACGATTTTATTTTTTATTTTCTTTCAGGTATTTAATGAGCAGAACCGGAGAGAAGCGCTCAAGGCTAATGAATTTTTGGCTTCACAGGTGACACAGTATCTGGATAACTCTTTGCGGTCCATTGATTTCAAAGTACTGCGCGAGATTTTGACCAACTCGAATCTGAAAAATTATTTCTCGGTATCTGGCAGCGAGGATGTCTATGCCGGCATTCAGGCCGTTAAGGTCATCGATGAATTGAAGATAGAATATCCGCTGATCGACTCGGTCTACCTGGTCAGGTACAGCGATAACACCGTTTTTAGCAATGGCAAGGCCGTTCCGATCAACGAATTCCCGGATGCAGCCTTTATTGCAGACAGCCGGACGAAGGATGAGCAGAAGTGGGTCGGCGCACGATCATTCAAGGCGTTTCCTTCCCAATCGGCGGAGCAGGTCATTACGATTGTGCGAAATGTCGGGAACGGCAGAGGTCTTGTAGTGACCAACGTTGAGTTGAATACGCTGCAAAAGTCCATTATGCAGATGTACGACCCTGAATTTACGTTTGTGAACATCTATAACCGATCCGGGGGAAGTCTCTGGCATGGTAGTAAGCCTGATGCTGAGATGCTTGCTTCCAAGCCAGCTTCCGCTTCGGGAGAGGTTTTCTCTGAATTCACATCCAGCTATAGTGGCTGGAAGGTGCAGACGGGGCTAAATAACGGGAAAATCATCAAGTTTACGTTGCAATTTTATAATATCTGGTTTATTTTCGCGGTCGCTGTTGTACTGATCGGGGTTGTGTGGGTCGTCTATGTGACGCGTAGAAACTATAAACCGATCCAGCAGATTGTTACCCTGATTCAGACGGTCTCCTCACAGAAACCGTCTGCACTGAACTATGGCAAGGAGAATGAATTCCGTTTCATTCATACCACGCTGGAGCGCATGATCGACCAGACGAAGCAATATCAGGAGGAGCATGAAGAGAATCTGATTTTGCAAAAGAAGGTCTTCTTTCAGGAACTGCTGGAAGGTACGCGGGATTACACATGTCATGAGTTATCTGCGGAGATGAGCAAGTTCAAGCTACCGGCATTAGAGCATCGCTGGGCGGTGATGGTGGTGGAGATGGATCGATACGACGTGTTTGTGGATGAGTATCATCAGCAGGATCAAGCTCTCCTGAAATTTGTGCTGTCGAGCATTTTGCAGGAAAGTGC
Source organism: Paenibacillus cucumis (ex Kampfer et al. 2016) (assembly GCF_019748695.1). Taxonomy (NCBI): domain Bacteria; kingdom Bacillati; phylum Bacillota; class Bacilli; order Caryophanales; family Paenibacillaceae; genus Paenibacillus; species Paenibacillus cucumis (ex Kampfer et al. 2016). The sequence goes on from NZ_JACLIC010000036.1 coordinate 108,515, forward strand.
AAGGCAAGAAGGAACCGAGGTATGGGCAGAGTGGGTCTCGAGTCAGCGATTGTATGCCATCCTCTGGTTGCCTGAGACGGAACGGTCCGAAGAGACAGAGCAACGCTTGCTCAGTGGTTATCTGGATCAGGTGGGTCAGTATTTGAACTTTACCGTCACGATTGGTGTGGGCCGGGTTGCTGTGGATATTCGCGGGCTTCGAGCTTCGCTTAAAGAGGCTGTGCACGCGCTGGAGTACAAGGCGGTTCTGGGCACCAATCGGATCATACCGTGCGGAGATGTACCGAGTTCGACGAATGACGTGTATGAGTTTCTTAAGACCATCTCCTTGCTCGTGCAGGCAATGCGGCTATCAGACGATGTTTGGGAACAGCACTTCGAACGGCTGTTTAAGCAGATTCGTCAGTCTGTTCTGTCTCGTCAGGAGATTATGAACACGGTTCAGCTGTTGTTCCAGCATTATAATCGTGAGTTTGCCGAGCTTCCGCGTGAATATCAGGAGTCATGGGCAGCGATATTTACGCCATTGTTACCACGGCTAGAAGGTTGGGAGACGCTGGATGATCTGCGCGAGCTTTGCTTGGAAGGGTTCCGTGAGTTGGCGAAGCAGATGGAGACACTGCAATGCTCTCGTAAACATCGGTCACATATTCTGGAGATTCGCAAATATATCGAAGAGCATTACAACAATCCCGATCTGTCGCTGAATTACCTTAGTGATCTGTTCGATATCAATCCGAAGTATCTGAGCAAGCTTTTCAAAGATGAGATCGGGGAGAAATTCGTGGATCTGCTCATCAGTCACCGGATCGAAAAAGCAAAACAGCTCATGCAACAGACGGACAAAGCCATTCAGGAGATCAGTGAGGAAGTGGGATATACCAATTACAATTCCTTCAATCGTGCTTTTAAAAATGTGGTCGGCATGGCTCCAAGTGACTATCGCAAGGCGATGTAAGCTCCACGTATGACCAACTCACAGGCAGGAGGAGAATGTGCACATGCAAACGCAAACGGGCTACAAAGATGCATCACTTCCCATTCAGGAGCGGGTACGGGATCTGCTCGAACGAATGACTACCGCAGAGAAGATCGGACAGTTGATCCAACCTATGGGGTGGAAAACGTACAAGAAAACGGCAGACGGTACGGTACAGGTAACCGAAGAGTTCGAGGCGGACATGGCGGAGGGTGGTGTCGGCTCGTTGTATGGTGTACTCAGGGCTGATCCATGGACAGAAGTTACTTTGGATACAGGACTGACGCCGCGGCAAGGAGCAGTAGCCACGAATGTGATTCAGCAATATGCCATAGAACATTCCCGGTTAGGCATTCCGATTCTGTTCGGAGAAGAATGTTCCCACGGCCATATGGCCATTGGTGCAACGGTCTTTCCTGTGCCGTTAACGGTAGGTAGCACATGGAATACCGATCTATATCGCAGGATGTGCGAGGCGATCGCTGTGGAAACTCGGAGTCAGGGCGGCGCAGCTACGTATTCTCCAGTGCTGGATGTTGTACGTGACCCGAGATGGGGACGAACGGAGGAATGTTTTGCCGAAGATGCTTATCTCATCGGAAAGTTTGCCGTAGAAGCCATCTATGGATTGCAGGGAGAGCGTCTTAATTCAGACCGGACGGTGATAGCGACACTTAAACATTTTGCAGCGTACGGCAGTTCAGAGGGAGGACGCAATGCGGCGCCAGTGCATATGGGGATGCGTGAGTTGCATGAAATTGACCTGCTACCGTTCAAACAAGCAGTAGAAGCCGGGGCCTGCTCGGTCATGACGGCCTATAATGAGATCGATGGTGTGCCTTGTACGTCCAGTACGTACCTGCTTCATGATCTTTTGCGGGAAGAATGGGGTTTTGACGGATTTGTCATTACTGATTTTGGGGCGATCCAGATGCTGGTGAACGGACACAACACGGCAGAGAATGGAGAGCAGGCTGTGACACAGTCCCTTCGGGCAGGTGTAGATATGGAGATGTCCGGATTCATGTACCGCAAACATCTGGCACAAGCGCTCGAACAGGGTTTACTGGAAGAGAAGGAGCTGGATGTGGCGGTACGACGCGTGTTGGAGATGAAATTCAAGCTTGGTTTGTTTGAGCGGCCTTATGTTGATCCTGATTTTGCAGAAAAGGTTATCGGGTGTGAGGAACATGTTCGGCTCGCACGGGAGGTGGCACAAGAGGGAATCGTCCTGTTGAAAAATGAAGGCCATGTGCTTCCGCTTGCTACTCAGGGAGCCAAATTGGCTGTGATCGGGCCGAACGCCAACCATATCTATAACCAGCTTGGAGATTATACCTCTCCGCAGCCAAGAGACCAGATTGTGACGGTGCTGGATGGTATCACGCGCAAACTCGGTGGGACGGATTCTGCTCAGGTGCTGTATGCACCCGGATGTCGGATTAAGGGGGATTCGAGAGAAGGTTTTGCGCAGGCGCTGGCATGTGCGGAGCAGGCCGATGTCATCGTTATGGTGATGGGTGGATCGAGTGCGCGTGATTTTGGCGAAGGTACAATTGATCTGCGAACAGGGGCATCCGTGGTAACCGACGATCCGTGGAATGACATGGAGTGCGGGGAAGGCATAGACCGTTCTTCGTTGAACCTGATGGGTGTGCAGCTAGAACTGGTGCAGGAAATACATAAGCTGGGGAAGCCGGTCGTTGTGGTGTATATTAACGGGCGCCCTATTGCCGAACCGTGGATCGACGAGCACATTCCAGCCATTCTGGAAGCATGGTATCCGGGGCAGGAAGGAGGCAATGCCATCGCCGATGTACTGTTTGGGGATGTGAATCCATCGGGACGACTGACCGTATCCATTCCCAAACATGAAGGTCAGCTTCCCGTGTACTATCATGCGAAACGGACGCGCGGCAAACGGTATTTGGAGATGGATCTAACGCCGCAATATGCTTTCGGACATGGGCTTAGCTACACGGACTTCAAGTACGACAATGTTCGAGTGACACCGGAAGTGATTGGACCGGACGAGGAGGCACAGGTGCAGGTCGAAGTGACGAATGTGGGTGCTGTGGCAGGCAAAGAGGTCGTGCAGCTGTACATTAGCGATGTGACGGCTTCCGTTACCCGGGCTGAAATTGCCCTGAAGGGTTTTAGCAAAATCCATCTGGAGCCAGGAGAGACCCGAACGGTAACGTTTCCAGTGCAAAAAGAACATCTCGCACTGATCGACTCCCGTCTCCAGTCTGTGGTGGAACCGGGTGAATTCAAGCTGATGGTTGGACGCAGCTCTGTGGACTGGACGGCTTGCAGTCTGCATGTACAACAGGTGGAGGTGAAGGTATGATCCGAATGCAGCGGTTTATCGAAGATTTGAAGCAGAAGCAGTGGCTGGAAGTCGTTGAGCTTCCCGAGTGGCAGATGCAGCGAGCCCGATATATTCGGCCGGGAGAATACGAGTATGAGCAGGGATATGCACATGAGCAGGGATATGCGTATGGTCAGGATCGAGCATCTGAACAGGAAGGGCACGAGGTAATCCAGCATTCCCTTAATCCCTTAAACAGCACACACGGAACGACGTATTTTCTGAGCAAAAGAGTGCAGATTCCTGAGACGTGGCAGGGTGAGGCTATCGGATTCATTTTTGAAGCGGGTGGGGAAGGGTTGATGAAGGTCAACGGTGTTCCGTATCACGGGCTCGATCGCAATCATACCTTCGTACCTCTTCCAAGAGAACGTGTGGGAATCTCGCCACAGCTGGAGATCGAGCTGTATGACCCTATCCCTGAACCGCATGATCCCTTGAATCGGCAAGCGGTAATTCAGCCCCCGATTCAGGGGATACGAGCGGCGCTGGTGCATGTGAATCAACCGTTGCAGAGCCTGATGTACAGCATAATGGTACTTTCAGAATCGCTGCAGGCTTTACCGGAGAAGGATTTGAAACGCACAACACTGGTTCGGTCTGTCCATCAGGTGATGGATGAGATGTACCATGATCCGGGACGCTGGCAGGATGGTGTATGGCTGCATGAGCTGGAGCAGAGAATCGTCCAGACCGTGGAGCGGCAAGATCCGGAGCAGCATCGAAGCGGGTTTATGCATCTGGTTGGACAGTCTCATATTGATGTGGCTTGGCTCTGGCCTGTGCGGGAAACCGTGCGCAAATCGAGCCGAACGTTCTCTACGATGTGTACGCTTATGGACACATACCCGGATTTTGTGTACTCCCAGAGCCAGCCTCAACTATATGCTTTTGTTAAGGAGCATTATCCCGAGCTGTATGAAAGGGTGAAGGCACGAATTGCCGAAGGGCGCTGGGAACTGGTCGGTGGCATGTGGGTGGAGCCGGATCTGAATATCCCAAGTGGCGAGTCCCTGGTGCGGCAGATTTTGTACGGACAGCAGTTCTATCAGTCGGAGTTTGGCAAACGTTCGAACATTGAATGGCTGCCGGATACGTTTGGATATTGTGCTTCACTGCCTCAGATTCTGAGGCTTGCCGACATTCCTTATTTTATGACGACCAAACTAAACTGGAATGATACGAATGTGTTCCCGTATGATCTGTTCGACTGGGTGGGGATTGACGGTACCTCCGTGCTGTCTTACCTGAATCATGGTGTAAACGAACATACACGTCCCAAAGATGTGCATGAACACTGGCAGTCCTACAAGCAAAAAGACGTTCATGCAGAGCAGATGTTGCTTTATGGACACGGCGATGGTGGCGGCGGTGTGACGAACGAAATGGTGGAGTTTGCGGAGCGTTCTCACCTGATGGCAGGGCAGCCGATCAGTCAATTCAGCACGGCGAGCGCCTTTTTTGAAGGGATTGCAGCGAGTAAGCCAACACTGCCGAAGTGGCATGGTGATCTGTATCTGGAGCTGCATCGCGGCACATATACAACCCATGCGCGGAATAAACGCAGCAACCGCAAGGCCGAGGTGCTCTATCGCGAAGCAGAAATCTGGAGCCAGTGGGATCAGAATCGCGTCCGTATGTTGGATCGCAAGGAAGTGCTTGATGAAGGCTGGAAGCTGATCATGTTGAATCAGTTCCATGATATTATTCCAGGTACGTCGATTCCCGAAGTGTATGTAACTTCTGCTGAGGAGTATACGAAGGTGTTTGCGCTTGGTGACGACGTGCTACAGGTGTCACTCGATGCGCTCACGGATAACATTGCAACAAATGAAGTATCAGGTAAGCCTTACGTTATATTCAATAGTCTCGGCTGGGAACGGAGTGAAGTAATCTGTATCGCAGGGAATACGGATTGGGATGTCTTGGCGGCGTATGATCGGTATGGGAATCGTTTGATTAGCGAGGTTGAGAAGTGTGAAGATGGGGTTAGCCTGCATGTTCTTGTTCCTTCGATTCCTGCCTTCGGGTATATCACCATATGGTTGCGCGAGACAGAAGAAGTAGAACGATATTCAAAAGAAGAAATAGCGGTAACTGTAGAACAGGGAGCGGATAGCGCATTAGGAGCAACAGGTGAGGGCGACATTCCAGTAGGGAAAAAAACAACAAATGCAGATCTAGAAGTGAGTTCAGCGATCCAAAAGACAGCTAAGCTTGAGCAGATACCTGCATGTTGGGAAACCGAGTTCTATTTGCTCGAATTCAACGACTTGGGTGAGATCACAAGATGGTATGACAAGACGGTAGAGCGTGAATGGTTGAGGCCGGGCGATCGAGCAAATGAGTGGCAGTTTTTCCACGACAAACCGACGTACTGGGATGCATGGGATATAGACCCAAGATTTGAATCTCAGCGGGCGAGTGCTGTGCAGCTGATCTCCAGAGAGATTGTTCAGCGCGGCCCTGTGCAGGATGTACTGCGTTTCCGCTGGAAGCTGAATGAATCCGAGATTAGCCAGGATGTAATTTTGTTTCATCATCAGCGGCGTGTTGATTTTAAAACTCGGGTAGACTGGAATGAAAGTCACAAGCTGCTCAAGGTGGCGTTCCCAGCAGATTTGGTGGCGGCTAAAGCAACCTATGAGATTCCGTTTGGTGCCTTAGAGCGGGCAACGCATAACAATACAAGTTGGGAACGGGCGCAGTTTGAGGTGTGCGGGCATCGCTGGGCTGATCTCTCGGAGGGCAATAGTGGTATCAGTTTGTTGAACGATTGCAAGTATGGCTACGACATTAAGGATCGCACGATTCGTCTTTCACTTTTGCGAGCACCAAAATGGCCTGATGTACATGCCGATCAAGGACAGCATGCATTCACATATTCGGTACTGCCACATGCAGGAGACTGGCGTCAGGCAAATGTGGTGCAACGTGCGATGGAACTGAATCATCCGGTCCAGGTGATTGCACCCACACCACATGGAGGCACAAAACCCTCGGAACACAGCTGGGTTCAGTTCCATAGTGAACATGTCATTTTGGATACGATTAAGGTGTCGGAGGACGGAGCAGGAACGGTACTGCGTTTCTATGAATCGATTGGAGGCCGGGAAACGGTACAGGTGCGGTGGAATGAACGAAACGTGAGTGCTTCGATCATTAATCTGCTGGAAGATGAGCTTGCGCCACTCACTTGCGAGGGTGGAGCTTTTGAACTGACGTTTAAACCCTATGAAATCAAGTCGGTAAAACTTGTGCCATCAAGTTGATACGATATAAGTTGAACTATTCATTTACACTATAACGGAGAGGAAAGAAAAAACCTGAAAAAGCGAAGCGCTCGCCTTTATCACCGGATTTTCCCCTTTGGAAAAGGGAATCAAAAAAATCTGGGGATAACAGCGATTGGAAGGTTATTCTGTCATCGGAGTGTTCCGTGTAAAAAACCTTTAGTTCAACTTATATAGCTTGATTTTTGAATTCACGGATGCACGATGGATTGAAACGTCAAAGAGCAGCATAACTCATCTAATCTCATGGGAGGTACGACATGAAATTAACCAATAAGATCGGTGTAATCGTGGACAGTTTTGGCGTAGGTGTGCGGGAAGGGCTGTTGAAAACCAAGGATGCAGGTGCAGAAGGCGTACAGATCTACGCGGTGAAGGGGGAGATGGACCCGGCAAATCTGTCGCTAACGGCTCGTAAAGAGCTTCGTAGTTATATAGATGGTCTCGGTCTTGAGATCTCAGCATTGGTTGGTGATCTGGGCGGTCACGGATTTCAGGTCAAGGAAGACAATGCATGGAAAGTAGAAAAGTCTAAACGAATTGTTGATCTTGCTCTCGATCTGGGCACAAATATTGTGACCACACATATCGGTATTGTTCCACATGATCCTTCTTCCGAAGTATACGAAACACTGCACGCTGCATGTGAAGAACTGGGACAGTACGCCAAAAGTGTCGGAGCCTACTTTGCGATCGAGACGGGGCCGGAAACGGCTGCTGATCTGAAAAGTTTCTTGGATACCCTCTCCACGAACGGGGTGTCGGTCAATTTTGACCCGGCAAACATGGTGATGGTGACAGGAGATGATCCGGTACAGGGTGTTAAGCTACTCAAGGATTATATCGTGCATACGCATGTGAAGGATGGCTTGCGTCTGAAAGAGGTCGATCCACGGGACGTGTACGGTGCTGTGGGTTATGCTCCGATGGATCATGAGAAAATTGCCGAAATGGTAGCTTCCGGCGCCTTTTTCCGCGAAGTGCCACTGGGCGAGGGAGCTGTTGATTTTGATGCTTATTTTGCCGCGCTGCAGGAGATTGGCTATACAGGGTATCTGACCATTGAGCGCGAAGTAGGAGATCAACCGGAAGTGGATATTCGCAAAGCCGTGCAGTTCATCAAACAATATCGATAGGAGTGGAGCAGATGAAGGTAGGTCTGAGCACGTACAGTTTGTTGAATGATCTGAATTCGGGAGCCATGACGGTGCTGGATGTAATCGACTGGATTGCAGCGAACGGCGGGGAGCACATGGAGATGGTTCCCTACGGATACACGGTGGAGGATAATCATGAACTGGCGGATGCGATTCGGGGGCGCGCCGAAGCAGCTGGGATTGAACTGTCGAACTATTCTATGCCAGCCAACTTTGTGCAGGAGACGGAAGAGGCTTTTGAAGAAGAGATGGCTCGGGTCAAAAGACATGTGGATGTCGCACACCGGATGGGTGTCAGGCATCTGCGCCACGACGTTACTTCATTCAGGCTACCCAAGGAGAGCACGACCATTGCCTGGTTTGAACAGCATCTGCCTTTGATGGTTAGGGGAAGCCAGATCATTGCCGATTATGCTGCACAGTACGGGCTGATTACAACGATTGAGAATCATGGATTCAGTGTGCAGGCTAGTGATCGGGTTCAGCGAGTATTGCATGCCGTAGATCGGCCGAATTTTAAAACAACGCTGGATATTGGCAACTTCATGTGTGTAGATGAAAACCCGATTATCGGTGTGATGAAAAATCTGCCGTACGCTTCGCTCATTCATTTCAAAGACTTCTACTTCCGTCCGTATGACGAGCATCCAGGGGAAGGGGAGTGGTTTACCACAACTTATGGTAACTTCCTGCGCGGTGCGATCGTGGGTCAAGGTGATATCCCCATCCGTAAAATCGTCAAGCTGATCAAGGACTCCGGTTACGATGGCAATATCACGGTGGAGTTCGAAGGCATGGAGGAATGCAAAGCCGCTTCCAAAATCGCCATGGACAATCTGCGTCGTTTCTGGGATGAAGCATAGAGGGAATGTTTTTAATACGCCAAAAAGTCGTCCCAAAAAGCTATGGAGGCGTGTGATTAATTATGACCATGATGTTTGTGTCATTCTTAGGTTTTCTCGAAATCAAGCAACTTGGTTACTTAGGGGTGAACGTGTTTTTATATGTACGTCTACTTGCATTTTAGAGAATGAACTGTTGAAGGCAAGATGAGATTACCAGTCGTTGAACAAGTCCATTACGCATAAACTAAATGGATTAAATAAAAGAAGGCATTTATCTGAGGGATAAATGCCTTCTTTTTTGAAACTATAAAATTATATAGATAGATTAATATACCTTGGCAGCAATATAAGCGGTAGTGCTATTGTAAAAATTTTTATAAGTGCCTAGATCCCAAGAAAATGTACTTGGATTTGATATATTTGTGTTAATAGATGGTTGCTGTCCGTGTTTCTCTGACCAATTGCCTGTGCTGTTTTGTAGCATAAAATGAAAGTCTACCACGTCAATTCCTACATCCACTTTCCCATTATTATTAGCATCAATCCAGCCAACTCTATAAGCAATACGGTGTTCATCAGCTGTGACAGCTGCTGTTCTACTGGAAAGAATTTTCCAACCGGGTTTGAAATAAAGTCCGTTCGTGTTTCCATCTTTTACTACAAGAGCAGCTCCTACACTAGAATCCGTAAAAAAGTTCTTATCATAAACATTTGAGACTCCATCACCATCTCCAGGATTCCAAAAAAAAGGGGCTTTTACTGAATACCCGTAGCAATTGACCTTGGTTGAAGTGACAGCAGAATAAGGCCATGCGTTACCGTAAGCTGATGCAAATGGTTTTACAATATCGTTATGTGGAGCTAACTGAATTTTAATATTTGGTGGTGTTACATTAGAATTTGGATTTTCAGGTAACACCAGATTGGTTTGGGCTTTAAGTTCTCCTACCGTAAACTGGTTTCCTTCTTCGTCCATAACAATGGTGTTATCTCCTTGAAATTTGCCGACTTTTACTTTGTTTGTTCCAGAGGTTTGTACTTCAATGAATTTCTCGGTCGTATGCTGATCTGTTGTTTCGGGTGAAGCCATAGCTACTGCTGCAATGCTCAAATTAAGTATCAGAGTAAAGGTAAATGCTGCCCTCAGAATCTTTTTCAAGCTTGATCGTCTCCTTTAGATGGAATAAACAAATGCTAACATATAATTCCATTTAATTCCATAGCCAAATAGTCGCAGAATAATCCGAATAGTGAATACATTCTAGATGAGAATGGGTGTAATTCAACTTTGCCCCTCCTATACAGCATACGAACTAGGAGATCATTTCGTAGTGCCATAAAGAGGAATAAGTGACGATAATCACAAGTATGCTATACTGAATGTACGCAGCCTGAAAATAACTGGCTATGGATAGGAGAGATCGTGAATCTATGCAGGTATTTGAGGACTGGAACCAAAAGGTAAAGAAGACGTTCAACGCAACGAATCCCGAAGTGGTATTGACGGTAACTGAGGCGGGCAGCCTGCTAGGGCTGAGTAAAGACCAGATGAAGTTATACGTGGATAAAAACAAACTCACCAAAGTACCTATTATGAGAAGTGTGCATCGATATCTTTTGTTAAAAAGTGAAATCGATCGCATTGTGCAGGCACAATAAATGAGTAGGAAAAAGGCAAGCAGTCTTAGTTGACCGGGGTAATAACTGAATAGAACATTTATAGCCATTTTACCGGGCATTACTCGGGAGAGTGGCTTTTTTCTTGAATAGAGAGGGGGAGTCAGGCATGCTCGGCAGGTTATCATCAGGTTTATATCGGTATGTAAACTGGAAATGGATTGTCGTTGCGACCATTGTCTTTGGGTGTTTTATCGCATTCGTTCTACCTTGGCAGGCGGAAAAGTCAAAGGAGGCAACAGGCGGCGGAGAGTCACCGGATTCGTCGTTTCTATACAGCGCCGATGATTTGTATCGGGTGGCTGAGCACTATGGAGAGAGCGGGCGAAGCGCTTATATTCAGGCGAGGTTTACGTTTGATATGATCTGGCCGCTGGTCTATTTGTTCCTGCTCGTCGTTTTGATATCCATGCTGTATCGAGTACTTCCAGTCACAAGCCGCTGGAGGTGGATAAATCTGCTGCCCTTTATGGGCTGGGGGATGGATATGCTGGAAAACTTGGGGGCATCTCTGGTCATGTTCCGGTATCCCGAGCGAACATCTGTGATTGCTGAACTGACTCCTGTATTCACGTTGTTAAAATGGTGCATCATCTACGCCAGTTTTGCCGTTCTTGTACCGGGGATTGTGATCATGGTTGTGCATTACCTTCGCAAGCGTAAGGTTTAAATGGTGAACTTGAATGAAGTAGAGAATGGGAGAAGAAGATGTTGGGAAATATAGCTCAGTAACGGTCACCGTATAGAGTGGAAATTTGTGCTTGTCAAAGGACAATTCATTCCTATATACTCATGTCGCAAGTGACCTGACCCATAAACTAAACGAATCCAGGGAGATGAATAATCCATGGCAATTAACTTGAATGTATACCTTGTTACCAATGGTAACGGGCGTGAAGCTGTTGAGTTCTACAAAGAGGCATTTGGTGCGGAAGTGCTCGCGATGCAGACATTTGGGGAAGGCCCTTCCAGCCCGGATCATCCGATTCCACCAGAAGCCAAAGACTGGATTATGCATGCGTCTCTGCAAATCGGCAGTTCGGTGTTGATGTTGTCGGATACGCTGCCTGGTATGCCTCACACCATTGGAGATAATATCACGGTGACGGTCAATACGGACACGGCGGAGCAAGCGAAGGACATTTTCAGTAAACTTGAAGTGGGCGGTAAAGTGAATATGCCGATTCAGGAGACGTTCTGGAGCCCGGCTTACGGTAATGTAACCGATAAGTTTGGTGTGCAGTTCCAAATCAGTGCAACTCCTGGACAAGCGTAGTTATATTCGATAAATATATTGTGAATGCAGGGTGTCTATCTGGTAAACTGACTTTACAGACTTTTTGTGAAGTCAGTTTTTTGATGTGAGGAGTGGTGTAGATGAAGGTGTTCAAGGACTTTAAAGCATGGTCTGAGCAAAACGAAGGTCGTACAGAGATACTTACTCCTGCTGGAAGAATGGCAGCTATACATAAATTTAAACCAGGTGCTTCGGAGGAGAAGATCAGAGACCTCTCCGATTTCTTCTCTATCCCACTGCCTCCAGACTACATCAAATTTCTACGAATCTGCAATGGAGCATCCCTGTTTGAACATCCTGAGTATGGAGGAGAAAACTTCTTATACTCGGCACAGGATGTTATTTATTATAACGAGGCGTCTGACCGTAAGATTGTCGTTGCTAATATCCTTGATGATCAAATTATCATTGATTTGGATCGATGGGAATCTGGTAATATGGAGTATCTGCTTCTTGGTGAGAGTTTTGATCCTGCCGAAGCTGCAGGTCGCTTCTACAGTAACTTTGAAATTTGGCTGGAACGGTTTGTGATTTCTCAAGGAACGAAGTTCTGGTATTGGAAAACGGATCGCCGTTCTTCTGAATAAGGGCAGGTTTGCTGCCCATATAACAAGCTTTCTCGCCAAAAACCTCCAGCTGCTGCTTATTGCAGCGTGGAGGTTTTTTAGGGTTCTTTTTTTAAAATAGACTAATCTTCCTTCTGAATCTTGGATGGGTTGTTGATTTTGTATGGTACCGGATTGCGGGTCAGCTTTTTCTTGATGATCTTGGCTTCAAAAGTAAGCACATCACCGACCTCCAGTTCATGCTTTTTCATCGTTGCACTGTGACTTGACCAGGCTTCACCAACTTCAATCACTTCGGGCTCGGTGATCGTTAACGCTTCATAGATGATGACCTCATCGTCATTGTCTGAGAAATGATTCGGTACAGTCGTAAACTCCTTCACCACTGCGCTCATCTTCACTTTGCCATCCGGCAAGTCGATTTTAACGGCTTTCGCTTTTGGGGCAGCTTTGGTTTTCGGTTTGGCTCCCGAAGACGTTTCGGTACTGGCACCTGTCTGAGGGCCGGTGTATTCCTCCACCAATCCGTCAGGATCACCTTTGAGACCAGAGAATGAATCTGATTCATCCATGTCATCCTCTGAATCATACAGCTTGACAGGAGAGTCGTCCTTAACTGGTGGATCAGCAAGATCAGGAGCTTGTGCATCCGTAGATCTAGTGCTTGCAGAGGCTAACGATTCATCAACAGCAGCTGTCTCAGTACTTTGCCCTGCGGCATCCTGTTCCGTGCTTGCTTCTGCTCCAGCTCCGCTTAATCCTCTAGTACTGTAACCAGAAGCCTGCATCTCTTTCAAATAGGAAGGATGAATGCAGTGTTTTTTTCCATTATCCAATTCAATTACAGCCGTCATGTGATCCACAAAACCTAGAATGGTGCAGGGCAGATTCAGCCCATTCCCTTTATAATAAAATGTTTTGAGTTTAGTTGCTTTCGCCGAAATCAGACCCCATTCCTGACACTTGGCAATTAACTCGTCTTCGTTGTCCAGTGCATAATATTCCGGTGGTTCAATCGTAAAAGCGTATGTCATATTGAATTTCCGCCTTTCAGTTGCTCTTATGTTCATCGTTTCCAAATTACCATCAGTGTAACACAATTATGTACCCGAAAGATGCAGATTCTGAAAGCTTGTGTGCAGGGGCTGTGCTATAATTTGAACAAAATATGAGATGAAAATATGATCATTGAAGTATTCAGGAAAAGCCTGTTTAGTCGTTCGACTTATATAGCTTCGAATCGCTTGATTCATACGTAGAGAAAGGATGACTTGATGTGGAGAAAAAGGTGAATCATCAGGCACTTTGGCTCGGAGTCGGTGTGGCCCTTGGTGCAAGCTTTGGTACAGCTACGGGGCAGATTGGACTGGGCATCGCTTTTGGTGCTGCTCTCGGCGTGGTGATCGGTTCCGTGGTCAGTAAACGTACAGGCGCCGATTCACATGAGATGTTAAGTGAGCATGTGCTGGAGTTGCATAAACTGGAGGATTGGCAAGAGGTGCTCCAACGTTCGCAAGAGAATCCGGTGCTTTTGCTGAAACACAGCACAACTTGTCCCGTTAGTGCACGAGCATATAGAGAGTTCATGGCTTTTGTCGGCACCAATGCATCCGATCCGAAACAGACGATGGAATATCGTATGGTGAAAGTTATCGAGAACCGTCCGTTATCCCGTCACATCGCCGAAGAGACCGAGGTTCGCCATGAATCGCCGCAGGTACTCCTACTCGATCAGGGGAAGGTTATTGAACACACTTCACATGGACACATCACCAAAAAACGGCTGACACAGTGGGCGCAGAATCCGTTTGGATAAGTTATGTGTTTATACAGTAAGTTTGTTCACTTTAAAAATAAAAGAAAAAATCATATCTTATCTGGGGTATATCATTTAAAATAAAAGAAGCCTTTATACCTTCTGAATCGGAGTGATATATATGGAACAATATAAATTCAAGCCTCAGCATAGTCAGATGATTGTTAAAGCTATTATCGAAGGGTACCGAGAATATATTGAGCACCGTATAGATCGACGAGATAACATGGAGATTAGTTCGGCATTTGCTTGGACAAAAGGTAATTTTATAGAGAGCAAAATTGCTGAATACTGTAAGGAAGATGATGGAAAGGTATTCACACATAAAAAGTCCAAAGCAGGTCTGACTTGGGATTATCTTCAGTTCACACATAAAGACTCCAAAGTTCTGTTTTTGATAAAAAATGCAGCTTACTTTAATGAAAAATGTTTTTCTCGGGCCAAACTGCCTACGGGTGATGACCGTAAGGGGGTAATGCGCACATATTTACATGACCTGTCCAAAATTAATGTGGATTTGAACTTTCCGATAGAGCCACCCCTGAATGATGCGGATCAGTCCGAAAAGGTAGTGCAGCTTTCCTTGCCTATTCAAGTAAGCCAGGTTACTCGTGTGAAAGAAGAACTTAAACAGCTGTCATCTCTGTATAATGAGTTTCACATCCTCACCTATGCTATTGATGATGCGTATCAAATATCTGAAGTAAAGCACTATTTGCCTAATCCGCATGATAATATAGCCTATTTTATAGAAGATTTGTCTGATCTCATCTCAGGTGCGGAACTTAGCGATCATGAACGTGAAGTTCTTGCTCCTGACGTGGACGATATACTTGATCCGGCAGCTTATGATATTGAAATTTTGGAAGAAGAACGGCAGGGGTAACCCCCTTAGTCTAGTAAGGAGGAAACCGTGTGTTCATGGGTGAAAATCTGACCAATCTGCGCATCATGCATGGTTATTCGAGAAAGGAGCTTTCCGAAAAACTGGGTGTGACCGAGCAGGCGGTCTGGCAGTATGAAAATGCGTACACTTCCCCCAAAGTGCCTATCGTTAATGAATTGAAACGGATTTTCAGTGTGAAGAGCAAGTATTTTTACGAGAAGGACAAACTAACGGAGCGCAATAACCAGGGCAACATCAACGTGATGAACATTGCGTATCGATCCAAAGTGATGAATGTGATCTCCAAGACACAGACAGAGGCAAAGCATGTGGAGTATCTGGATACCTTTGTAAACTATATTACTGCTCAGATCAGCCTTCCCACCTTGAAGATTATCCAGCTCAGGGAAGAAGCGATCCAGTACATGAATAACTCGAAGGATGATCGAAAAGCCCAAATTCAATATGTTGCAAAGCTTGCGCGGGAGCGACTGAATCTGGAACGGACAACGAATGAAAACCTGATGTTTTGGATTGAAAAAAGCGGAGTGTATGTCTTTGAGAAGGCCATGGGCGAGGGGATCGATGCCTACAGTTTATGGACGAAAGAGGATCGCCCTTTCATCATTTTAGGCAACATTAAACGCTCGGCCGTGCGTAGAAATTTTGATATCGCTCATGAGCTTGGTCATTTGTTGCTCCACTACCGCCTGGAGTTCGTAAATCTGGATCGTAAAGAGCATAAGGGGATTGAAAATGAAGCCAATCTGTTTGCAGGTGCATTTTTATTGCCCGAAGAAGAATTCACACAGGATATGCAAGCCATTTCCCAACTAACCAATCCCGACCAATATCTTGATTTAAAAAATAAATGGAAGACATCCTTGCAAGTGTTAGGATACCGTGCAGCGGATCTGGGATTAATGGATGCCAAAGCACACCGTAATTTTTATGCTGCCATGCATCGAAGGGGATATTTGGAGAGAGAACCGTTTGATCAGACGATTCCTTTGCAGACA
The DNA here is from genome assembly GCF_019748695.1 of Paenibacillus cucumis (ex Kampfer et al. 2016). Lineage (NCBI taxonomy): Bacteria > Bacillati > Bacillota > Bacilli > Caryophanales > Paenibacillaceae > Paenibacillus > Paenibacillus cucumis (ex Kampfer et al. 2016). The sequence continues at coordinate 124,421 of NZ_JACLIC010000036.1, forward strand.
CCTATGCGGGTTCGGACGATCATTGATCTTCTTGCGAATAAAGGGCTGGTAGATATTCGGTATATGGTCGAACAGGATTGGAAAGTGGAAACGTCGTTTTTTCATCATATGACCGGAATTAAGCCAGAGTTTTTCAACAAATATATGAAAAGTAGTCCAAATACCAAGATTCGTAAAATGCAGGGCAGGACTACTCGCAGTTCTTAAAAAAAAGATGACCTATTCAATGTAATCCTTAATCCTACATTGATATGTATTTACGTCAGACCCGTTCTTTCAGCTGATCGCTGAGAAGAACGGGTCTTTTTTACGCTTTTTTTACAGCCAGAGCGGCGATTCTTTACCCCCTTTTTACAGCGATTCGTATTACGATTTTACATGTAGCAAGCGAGAGGAACGGTAGAGAAGAGAGGATGAAGGACGCATGGTGAATGATGCAACGATGATGGGACTGATCGTACTGTTGTTTGCGGTGTTTTGGGGCTTTGTGAAATTTTGCGAGAAGGCCTGAAGGCAGGAAGGAAGGAAGGGCGAAAAAGATGATTTTCATCGGCGTAATTGTCATGGCTCTGATTGTCTATCTCGGGTACGTGCTGGTGAAGCCAGAGAAATTCTAACGTAACTGTTCAGATCATGTGCCTGAAGCTGAAGATAAAGAGTAGGTTAGTCGGAAACACCAAGGTTGGAATTAGGGAGGATATGCAGATATGGGTATCGGTGTAGTGCAGGTAGCGGTTACGCTGCTCATCATATTGTTACTGGTGAAGCCGGCGGGCAGTTATTTGGTGAGGGTATTTGACAGGCAACGAACGGGACTTGATCGTGTGTTTGGAGGACCGGAGCGATTATTGTATCGGCTGATGGGTGTACGGGAAGATGAAACGATGGGGTGGAAAAAATATCTGTCTGCCGTGCTCATCTCCAATGCGGTCATGTTGATCCTGATGTTTCTGGTGTTACGGCTACAAAGATTTCTGCCTCTCAATCCGGATGGGATCGATAATATGCCAGCGGCGCAGGCCTTCAACACAGCCGCGTCGTTTATGACCAATACTAACTGGCAGTCCTATACGGGCGAGAATGCTCTGTCGTATCTGTCACAACTGCTCGCGGTAACGTTCCCGATGTTCACCTCGGCGGCAACGGGATCCGCGGTGGCGATTGCCTTTATTCGCGGATTAGTAGGCCGCCGGGATGATCTGGGTAACTTTTATGTCGACCTGGTTCGGTCGATTACTCGTATTTTTTTACCGCTCAGCTTCATTGTGGCCTTGTTCCTTGTATTTCAAGGGGTGCCGCAGACGCTGGCTGGTGCGGTGAACGCAACCACGCTGGAGGGTGCACAGCAGACCATTACGCGTGGATTAGTGGCTTCGCTCGAGTCGATTAAACACATTGGAACCAACGGCGGGGGCTGGTTCGGCACCAATGCCGCGCATCCGTTTGAGAATCCAACGGCGCTGAGCAATCTGGTGCATATCGTTTGTATGATGTTGCTGCCGACAGCGCTGGTGTATGCATTTGGCTTGATGGTGAATAACCGGAAGCAGGGCTGGACGTTGTTTGCTGCAATGGGAGTTCTGTTCCTAGTGATGCTGACGACGGTATTTGTTTCCGAGTATCGCGGAGTGCCTGCGCTGGATGCGAATGGACTACAAACCAACATGGAAGGTAAGGAGGTCAGGTTTGGGATTCCCGAATCGGCTTTGTTCACGGCTGTAACTACAGCAGCAACAACGGGGTCGGTGAACAACATGCATGAGTCACTTACTCCGCTTGGGGGATTGGTTTCTCTTGCTCAGATGATGCTAAACAATGTATTTGGCGGCAAGGGTGTAGGTTTGTTGAATGGTCTGCTGTATGTGATCATTGCGGTCTTTATCTGCGGGTTAATGGTCGGCCGGACACCGGAGTTCCTGGGCAAAAAGATCGAAGGCAAAGAGATCAAGCTGGCCTGTATCGCGCTGCTGATTCATCCTTTGATTATTCTCGTGCCAACCGCACTCGCTTTAATAAATCCGGAGGCCGTGGCTTCCATTTCCAATGGCGGTACACATGGGCTAACCGAGGTGTTGTACGCTTTTGCCTCAGGAGCGGCCAATAACGGATCGGCTTTTGCCGGACTGAACGCCAACACGGATTTTTACAATATCGCTATAGGGATTGTGATGTTGCTCGGAAGATATATCTCGATGATTGCCATGCTGGCGATAGCGGGTTCACTTGCTGTGAAACGGGTTGTCCCGGTTACCACAGGAACGCTACGGACGCATACACCGCTATTTGCAGGCATTCTGGTCATGATGATTGTGGTCGTAGGCGCGCTGACATTCTTCCCTTCGTTGGCTCTTGGTCCTATTGCGGAGCATTTGGCGATGGTGCGATGAGCGGCAGGTGAATGATACGAGGTGGTGATGGCTGAAGAAGTGGCAGGCGAATAAGCCAGCGGAGCGACAGCGACACAGCCAATAAATATGGAAGCACGATAAAGGGTCGAAGTAAGCACGTATAGTATGGAGGTGGCATTCACAATGAATGCAGTGGAACGAAACAAAGAACAAATTCATCAACGCATCAACCACGTTCAGCATCATCCCGGGTCGAAACGATCTTTAAATAAAGCCATGTTGCTCCAGGCCATGCGAGATGCATTCAAAAAACTGAATCCGATGGTCATGATCAAAAATCCAGTCATGTTTATCGTGGAAGTCGGCACATTCATTACGTTGCTATTATGTATTGATCCCAATCTATTTACCGCTTCGAATGCAGGGCGAGGATACAATGTGGCTGTATTTTTGATTCTGCTCTTCACGTTGCTATTTGCCAATTTTGCCGAGGCGCTGGCGGAAGGGCGGGGCAAAGCACAGGCGGACACCCTGCGTAAGACAAAATCGGATACGATGGCCAATCTATTGCAGAAGGATGGAACTGTGAAACAGGTCGCTTCGACCGAGTTGAAAAAAGGGGACCTCGTCCGTGTGGAAGCCGGGCAACTCATTCCAACGGACGGTGAGATTACCCAAGGTTTGGCCTCTATCGATGAATCGGCTATTACAGGGGAGTCCGCCCCGGTGATCAAAGAAGCCGGCGGCGATTTCTCTTCGGTCACCGGAGGTACACGGGTGACCTCTGATTACATCATTATGCGGGTGCAGACCGATCCCGGCGAATCATTTCTGGATCGAATGATCTCACTCGTTGAAGGCGCACAGCGTCAGAAAACGCCAAACGAGATCGCCCTGACTACCCTTCTTGCCGTATTAACGCTAATCTTCCTGATCGTCATTTTGACGATGGTCCCTATGGCCAATTATCTCGGCATCCGGCTCGATCTGGCTACCTTAATTGCTCTGCTTGTGTGCCTGATTCCAACTACGATCGGCGGTCTGCTGTCTGCCATCGGAATTGCTGGCATGGATCGGGTGACACAGTTTAACGTGCTAGCGATGTCGGGGAAAGCGGTGGAAGCGGCTGGCGATATCGATACGTTGATTCTGGACAAAACAGGCACGATCACATACGGCAACCGGATGGCTTCTGAATTTATTCCGGTTCAGGGTGTAACTGTACCCGAGATGACACGGGCGGCGCTTCAAGCTTCAGTGCGAGATGAAACGCCAGAAGGTCGTTCTGTCGTCGAACTTGCAAGTAAGCAGGGGCAGAGCTGGGAGGAAAGCAACTACACCAATGCCGATCGTATCGAGTTTACTGCGGAAACACGCATGTCTGGTCTGAATCTGAGTGATGGAACGAAAATCCGCAAAGGCGCAGTAGATGCAATCAAGCGGTATGTGACCTCCGAAGGCGGACGTGTACCCGGTGATCTGGACGAAATAGCGACGCGGATTGCAAAGGCCGGGGGGACACCACTGGCGGTAGCGATCCATAACCGAATCTATGGTGTGATTTATTTGAAAGACACCGTGAAACCCGGTCTCAAGGAGAAATTTGCCGAGATGCGTGCCATGGGTATCAAAACAATCATGTGCACCGGCGACAACCCATTGACGGCAGCGACGATCGCTCTGGAGGCGGGGGTGGATGATTTTATAGCGGAAGCGAAGCCTGAGGACAAGATTGCGGCGATCAAAAAAGAACAGCAGGAGGGCAAACTTGTCGCCATGACAGGCGACGGCACCAATGATGCTCCTGCTCTGGCGCAGGCCGATGTGGGCCTGGCGATGAATTCGGGAACGATGGCGGCCAAGGAAGCGGCCAACATGATTGACCTGGACTCTGACCCGACCAAGCTGTTGTCGGTAGTCTCCATAGGCAAGCAACTGCTGATTACGCGCGGCGCGCTGACCACCTTTTCCATATCCAACGATATCGCCAAATATTTTGCCATCATCCCAGCAATGTTCATTCTCGCCATGCCACAGCTTCAGGCACTGAACATTATGAATCTCTCTTCACCGCAATCTGCAATTCTGTCCGCACTGATCTTTAATGCAATTATTATTCCGTTGCTCATTCCGATTGCGATGAAAGGCGTGAAATATCGTCCGATGTCTGCCGAACGGTTGCTGAGCCGCAATGTGTTCCTCTATGGTGTTGGCGGTGTAATTGTACCGTTTATCGGCATCAAGCTGATTGACCTGGTTTTGTCAGGTTTGATGTAAATGTCACTGCAGCTGTGAAGTACAGGTGTGATGTCACTCATGGTGAAGATGACGTGGTTGTCCCCCTTTTAATGAATACATTAAATCCATTCAGGAAGTGATTTGTATGAAGATGTTTATACCCGCATTGCGGTTGTCTGTTGTGCTCATGCTAGTCTGTGGTCTGCTCTATCCGCTCGTCACAACGGGGGTGGCCCAGTTGCTGTTTCCTTCACAGGCAAACGGCAGTCTCATCATTCAAGATGGGAAAATCATCGGTTCATCTCTGCTGGCGCAGCAAGTGAAGTCACCGGGATTGTTCCAGCCTCGCGCTTCAAATGCGAAATATGATCCGACCGCATCGGCAGGGTCTAATCGAGCGGTGGCATCTCCGGAATACATTGCAGAGATGAACCAAAAGCTGGCTACACTCCGCCAGGAAAATTCTACTCTGCCGCAACAGATCCCTGCCGATCTGGTTACGGGTTCCGGTTCAGGGCTTGACCCGGACCTGTCTCCTGAAGCGGCTATGGCCCAAATTCCGCGGATTAGTCAAGCGACAGGACTTAGTAAGCAGAAGTTGACTCAGCTCATTCAGGATCATATACAAGGCCGCCAGTTAGGTATATTTGGGGAGCCTCGTGTGAATGTGATGGAGCTAAATCTGGCACTCACTACAGCACAGAAGAAGTAGAAGTGGAGTTCATTATAGGAAGGAGAGGAGGAGAGCGACAGCATGGAGGGCAGCTTCAAGCGGAAATCGCCGGAAGAGATGTTGCGCATGATTTCGAAGCTGCAAGAGGGCACGTTTAAAATCTACATTGGCCCGGTCAGTGGTTCAGGTAAAACGTATCATATGCTCAGAGACGGCAATCATTTGCGTGAACAGGGCATAGATGTCGTCATATGTGCAGTCTCCACGATGAGAAGACCGGAAACGGTAGAACAGCTCGGTGAGCTTGAGCGTGTGCCCAGTATCCACTGGATTCGGAGCAGTGACGGAGCGGAGATGAAAGACTTGAATCTGGATGCATTGCTAGTTCGCAATCCGGAGGTTGTCCTGGTCGATGGGTTGGCACATCGAAACCGGGAGGGGGCGAGGCATGCGACCAGACTGGAGGATATCCGTTTTCTATTGCGTCACAATATCAGTGTCATAACTACCGTGAATGTGTATGAGCTGGAGGGGTATACCGAACTTGCCAGACAGCTCACAGGAATTAAGGTGGCACATACCGTGCCGGCAGACACACTGGAACTGGCGGATGAAGTGAAGCTGATCGACGTTACGCCAGAGACTATTTTGAGTCGTCTTGCGGAAGGTCACCTGCAAGGGCACGGGGGTATGGACATTTTTCGCCATGGTAATCTTGGGATTTTACGTGAGCTGGCACTGAAACTTGTTGCAGAAGGGGTTAACGAGTCTTTACGTGAACATCGCGAGGAAATGGGTCTTCCGCCCGCAACAGGCATCATGGAACGCATTCTTGTCTCCGCGCAGTACCACTGGAATGGCTCGATCTATATTCAGCGCGGTCAGCAGATTGCCCGTCGATTGAACGGGAGCTTGCATGTCGTTGTCTTCCGGCCCATGAAACAGCCACTAACGAAGGAAGCTACGGTATTTCGCCGCAGTATGATGAAACTGGTGGAGAAGATCGGCGGGCTTATGGAGGAGCTTCCGGTCATACATCACCGCTACATCCCAGCCACATTGGCACAGTATGCGATCAGACAGCAGATTACCCGGATCGTTATGGGACATTCGCGGCGTACACGCCGGCAGGAGTTATGGCAGGGCTCTCTCATTAACTCGTTGCTTCGCAAACTGCAAGGAGTAGATTTACTACTGGTTGCAGATCGGTCGGCGCAAGAGGGCGAACGGGTTGTGCCGACAAAAGTAAGTGAAACGGAACAGAAAACCTATCGCAGACTCAGTGAGCAGGAGATAGAGGAACAGATTGGGCTGATTAGGCGTGGTACATTCAAAATTTATATTGGAGCTGCTCCAGGGGTGGGCAAAACCTACATGATGCTGAGGGAAGGCAATGATCTGTTGCGCAAAGGCATCCATGTGCAAATCGGTTTGCTGGAAACCCATGGACGAGCGGACACGGTGGAACAAATCGGCTCTTTGTCCATCATCCCGCGAGCGCAGCGTGTGTATCAAAGCACATGCTTAGAGGAAATGGATACAGAAGCGATATTACGATTGCATCCCGAAGTGGTGCTTGTGGATGAGCTCGCGCATACCAACGTGCCTGGAAATGCTCGGCAAAAGCGTTACGAGGATGTGCTAAGGCTGCTGGACGCAGGCATATCCGTCATTACAACCGTGAACGTACAGCATCTTGAAAGCTTGAATGATGCCGTTGAGCATATTACCGGTGTTCGGGTGCGAGAAACGGTACCTGATCGGATCATTCAATTGGCAGACGAGGTGCAACTGATTGATGTCGCTCCCGAGGCCTTGCGGCAGCGCATGCGAGAGGGTAAAATCTATGCAACTGCCAAGGTGGAGCAGGCGCTTGCGAATTTTTTTAAAATGGGTAATCTGATCGCATTGCGTGAACTGGCTCTACGCGAACTTGCAGACGATGTGGATGAGCGGCTGGAATCGCAGCGAGCGGCGCGAACACTACGGGGCCCATGGCGCCGTGAGGAGTCGGTTTTTGTGTGTGTCAGCAGTGACCGTCACGCCGAACGGTTAATTCGTAGAGGTTTTCGCATGGCTTATCGGCTGAAGGCATCCTGGCATGTCCATCATGTACACATCGGCACAGGCATGGCAATGACTCCTGAAGTGAAGGAGCACCTGGCAGGATTGGAGCAACTCACTGTGCGGCTAGGAGGGCATTTTCATATCCATCAAAGTGCAAAGTTGCGGGAAGTACCAGGTATTTTGGATGCAAAGGCTACGGAAGCGAAGGCGACACAACTGGTAGTTGGGCAGGCGAAACGGGTATGGTGGCTGAATGGTCATCGTGGCTCGGGATCGGTGGTGAACCAGCTTGTTCGTCTGTCGAGACATCGTGATGTATTGATCGTAGCGGATGATGATTATAAATAAAGCGGGTGGAATTGAATTTGTCTGAACATCAGGAAGAGGGCAAAGATCAGGAAAGCTTACAGGGAATCTCTCGCCAGAAAAGGGTTCCTGCCTATATATGGGTAACATTTGCCATCATCCTGTTAACCGTACTGCTTCATACCATTGGGATGAGTGATGACTTGGTCAACGTTGCACTGGTGTACCTGTTTCCCATACTGATTAGTGCTGTATATTGGGGAATGGGGCCGGCAGTATATGCAGCGACCCTTAGTGTTGTCATGTTTGATTTCTTTTTTGTTCCACCTTATCTCAGTTTTACGATAGAGGATTTGCGATATCTGATTTCGTTTGGGGTGTATTTGGCTGTCGCCGTCATGACGGCAAGTCTCGCCGGACGTTTACGGCAACAGCTGGATCGGGTTAAATCTCGTGAAGCCACAACGAATGCCCTGTATGATCTTAGTCGACAGATCACTGCAATTACTAATCTGGATACCTTGTTGGATAACATGACGAGCCAGATATCCCTTATGCTCGGAAGTTCAGCCGCCATATATCTGCCGGATCAGCAGGGTGAACTGAAGCTTTGGACGAAACAGAGACCTGCGTCTGAGATCGGGACAGAGAAGAATGCCTGGGGAAGCCGTTCTTCGGAGCTGGCTATCGCGGATTGGGTCTATAAACAGGGGCAGATCGCAGGCAAAGGTACACCAAAGCTTGGTGAGTCGGCGGGGCTGTATGTTCCGCTGCAAACAGAGAATCACATTCACGGTGTACTTGCTGTATACATGACTACTAGTGAGCCGGAGAAGCAACAGGAACAGGGCCAGCTGCTGGAAGCCTGCGGCAGTCTTGCGGCAGGTGCAATCGCCCGGGTGAAGCTGGCTGAGGAAGCGCGCCTTGCTCAAGTTACCGCTGAATCAGAGCGCATCCGAACTGCGCTGCTGGATTCGGTATCCCATGAGCTACGTACGCCGTTAACTGCCATTATCGGTTCAGCCACAGGGCTGATAGAGAATGACAGTCTTTTTACACCCGAGGATCGCCTGGAATTGACTGGTAACATCCGTGACGGCGCGTTGCGTATGAATCGTCTCGTAACCAACTTGCTTGGCATGGTGCGGCTGGAGAGCGGTATGCTACAACTTAATCGCAAATGGTGTGATGTAGGGGATATGATTAGCGTTGTTTTGGCAAAAGTCAGAGAATTCAGTCCTCATCGTGAAGTTACGGTACAACTGCCAGAAGAACCGGTTTTTTTTGACGGAGATGAGGTGCTGCTTGAGCAGGTACTTGTGAATATCGTCAGCAATGCATTCAAATATTCACCCGACGAGAGCATGGTGATCATAAGGGTGAAGAATGAACCGAGACAGCGTTGTGTGACCTTCATCGTAGATGATCAGGGTGTTGGAATTGAGGAACCGGAGCGAACTCGCGTGTTCGATAAATTTTATCGCTCACCCTCCACGCAGCATATTACGGGAACCGGACTGGGCCTCGCAATCTGCAAAGGGATTGTGGAAGTTCACGGAGGGACGATCCAAGCTGAGGGGAATCCGGATGGAGGAACAAGAATACGTATAGAGTTGCCTGTGGGAAGGGATGAAGTGCGATTTTCCTATACAGGGCAAGGAGAGGTTGGAGATTAGATGAATGCCGCATTAGGGGCTCGCATTCTGGTGATTGATGATGAACCGCAGATTCGCAAACTGCTAAAAGTGACTCTTCAGGCTCACCAATATGATCATTATGAGTGTGCTGATGGAGAGGAGGGTATTACGCAGGCAAGTGTGGTGCATCCCGATTTGATCATTCTGGATCTGGGTTTGCCAGGCATATCTGGCATGGACGTGCTTCACCGAATAAGGGAATGGTCACAGGTGCCAATTATTGTGCTGACAGCAAAAGATCAGGAGGCTGATAAGATTGCCGCACTGGATGCAGGTGCAGATGATTATGTGACGAAGCCGTTTGGCATGGGCGAACTGGTTGCCCGAATTCGGGTAGCGCTTCGGCATGTCGCCAAAACAACGGATGAACCCATTTTGCGATTTGGCTCACTGGTTATCGATCTGGCTCTCAGGCAGGTTGAGCTGGACGGAGAGCAGGTCAAATTAACGCCAACTGAATATGAGATGCTAAAGGTGCTTGCCTCGAATGCAGGCAAAATTATTACCCAGCGCCAGCTTTTACAGCAAGTATGGGGTGCACATCATCATGAGTCAGACAGCCATTATTTGCGAGTTTATGTGGGTCATTTGCGTAAAAAGCTAAAGGAAGATCCCACCCGGCCCTCCTATATTCAGACGGAACCAGGGATTGGATATCGTTTTCTACTGCCTGCGGAGTAATGGAGTAATCTGAAAATAAGTGAAAAAAAGCACCGTCCCCTTCGATTTCGAAAGGCACGGTGCTTTGTATATCTTAGTTATGCATCTGGTTATACATTCTGTTTACATATCTTCATTTGTATGTCTAAACGTTTAGATTATGAGAATTTAGGCAGCCAGTCGCCATGAGCTTCAATCAAATCGTCGCACATCGCCACGATGTCGTCCATGGACAGCTCAGCAGCCGTATGCGGATCAAGCATAGCCGCGTGATAGATATGCTCTTTTTTGCCAGTCATAGCGGCTTCAATGGTAAGCAATTGGGTGTTGATATTGGTACGGTTCAGCGCTGCCAGCTGTGGCGGCAGATCACCAATATATGTTGGGCTGATACCCGAACCATCGACCAGACAAGGCACCTCGACACAAGCTTCGCGTGGCAGGTTGGTGATGAGCCCGTTGTTTATAACGTTACCGCCAATTTTGTACGGGCGATCCGTCTCCATCGCTTCCATGATATGCGAAGCATATTCATGACTGCGGGTATGTTGAATATTTTCACTCGCAAACAGCTTCTCCCGCATTTCCTTCCATTCTGCAATCTGGTTCACACAGCGACGTGGATATTCGTCGAGTGGAATGTTGTAACGTTCGATCAATTCCGGGTAGTTGCGTTTAATAAAATACGGATGATATTCTGCACTATGCTCAGAAGACTCGGTAACATAATAACCGAAGCGATGCATCAGTTCATAACGTACCATGTCATCATGTGTCTCCTGCTGTTTCTGTCTGGCAAGACGTTTGATCTCAGGATATAGATCGACACCATCCTTTGTTACTTCCAGGAGCCATGCCATGTGGTTAATCCCGGCGATTTTGGCAACGACACCCGTCTGGTCAATCCCCAGCGTATCGAACAGATGAGGTACGCAGACTTGTACACTGTGACACAGACCGATCGTTTTAATTCCGCCATGCACGTTCATGACATTGGTGAGTACAGCCATCGGGTTCGTATAGTTGAGGAACCAGGCATCCGGGCACACTTCCTGCATATCCTTGGCGAAGTCCAGCATCACCGGAATGGTACGCAAGTTACGGAAGATTCCGCCAATGCCGAGCGTATCGGCAATCGTTTGACGCAGGCCGTATTTCTTCGGAATCTCAAAATCGGTAATCGTACACGGGTCATATCCGCCCACCTGAATGGCATTGATGACATATTTAGCTCCGCGGAGCGCTTCCTTGCGGTCATGGTATGTTTTAACGGAACAGCGGCTTCCCAGCGACTGAGCCAGGCTTTTTAACAAACGCTCCGAGTCACTTAGACGTTCAGCATCAATATCAAACAAGGCCAGTTCAAAGTCTTGCAAGGCCTCCGTCATCATCACATCACCCAATACATTTTTGACAAAAACGGTGCTGCCTGCACCGAGAAACGTAATTTTGTTCATTTCAACTTCATCCTTCCCGAAAAATGTTGTACCCCAACTATAGGCCGAACAGGCCCATATCACTATGGCTCAAACCCTCTCAAATATGGCATAATCCCATTTTTGTTTTCGTTTTCAGCAAGATTTCCTCTCTTCTACCTGTTATAATTTATTGTGTGTACTGGTAAGGGAATATGTGAGCTCACATTAAGATATCTTTAACCTCATCGTCGAAAGGAGGGGAAACATGAGTCGAAAAGTGGAAATGAATGTGGTCTCTGCCGGCTGGACGCAGATGGAACTGGTCTTGTTATTTTATGGTTGGGAGGCATGTGATCCTGCCCACTATTGGGGGCCGGGGGTGCGTGATTCCTATATTGTGCATTACGTACATGAGGGTCATGGTACGGTATATATGGGAGATCGGGAATATCCTCTGGGCGAGGGCCAAGGATTTCTCATATTACCCGACACGGTCATTCATTATGAAGCCGATGCTGAGGAGCCTTGGACATATTCATGGTTTGGCTTCAGAGGTGTACAGGCGAAGGCTTTTATGCAACGTGCGCAGTTAAGCGAGGAGCACCCGGTATTTACTGCTCATGATAAGAATATGATGGCAGCGCTGTATGACGAGATGCTTCAGGCCGGAACGAGCTCTGTTGCAGGAGGGGATGTGCTACATCAAAGTCTGTTATACCGACTTATGGCGGCATTAATCGCATCCTCACCGATCAAAGAAGAAGAAAATCCGCTCCTTTCGACGAAAGAGACTTATATTCGGCAGGCTGTGCAGTTTATGGAGAACCGGTATAGCCAGCGTACTTCTATTCTGGATATCGCACAGGCGGTCGGGCTGGATCGAACGTATTTATCGGGGTTGTTCAAAGAGCGATATGGCAAGTCGCTGCAAGCCTTTTTCTTAGAGTATCGCATGAATCGTGCAGCGGAGTTGCTTCGTAACCCGATGCTGTCTGTGAGTGAAGTAGCCCACTCCGTTGGATACACCGACCCGCTACTTTTTTCCAAAATGTTCAAACGTGTGACGGGGGTGTCACCCAAGGGCTCGCGAGTGCGAGATTAGCCGCAATCATGATTTTAAATTTTGAAAGAAAAGTTTTGAACATTATTCCGTATGCCGCTATACTGATACAGAAGTGTAACAGATACCAACTTTTAGTGAATTGAATACGTGGAACTTGGTGCTCTACCCGCTGGGGTAGAAGCTTAAAAGGGAAGTCCGGTGTGATGCCGGCGCGGTCCCGCCACTGTAACAGAGGAGTCAGGCAGCATATCCACTGGTCTTACGAAGACCGGGAAGGAGCTGCTATGGCAATGATACTGGAGCCAGGAGACCTGCCAGGTTGGACAAACACAGCAGTACCCTACGGGAGATAGGAAGGTGTTTAAAGAGCATGATTTTTTCTGAAAATCTGTTTATTTAAGGCGTCCTTATCCCGTGAAACGGAAAGGGCGCTTTTTTGGCTTGAATTGGCTTGTATTGAATGGAATGAAAATGAAGGCGTACACGCGCATTAAACCGGGAAGGGCGTTTTATTATTGGGCAGATATATCGTTAAACGGTTATTACAACTGGTCGCCGTTCTGTTTGGAATCACCTTCCTGACATTTCTATTAACGTATCTGTCTCCTGGAGATCCCGCCAGACTGATGCTGATGTCTACCGGAGTCACACCTTCGGATGAACTGGTCAGACAGGTGAGGTCAGAGCTTGGGCTGGACAAGCCATTTCTGGTTCGGTATGGCACATGGCTGGGACAAGTAGTCACTGGAGACTTTGGTACGTCGTATAAATATGACCGTCCGGTGCTGGATGTGTTAATGGCCCGCCTTCCAGCAACGCTCAAGTTAACCGGGAGCGCAATGCTTCTGGTGATTTTGATTTCCTTTCCGCTCGGAGTTCTTTCGGCTGTACGCCGGAATCAATGGCTGGATTATGTGATTCGCCTGTTTTCGTTTGCCGGTCTATCCATGCCGAGCTTCTGGCTGGGGATGTTGCTGATGCTGGTATTTGGTGTGCAGCTGAAGCTGCTGCCGGTCATGGGTAGTTCCGGCTGGAACAGCCTGATCCTGCCTGCTGCGACACTCGCGATTCCATTGATCGCCCAATACAGCCGGCAGATTCGTGCAGTCATGCTGGAGGAGACAAGCCAGAATTACGTAGTGGGTGCAAGAGCAAGAGGTGTGAAGGAATCAATGATTATTTGGCGACATATTTTGCCCAATTCACTGTTGCCAATTGTGACCTTGCTAGGCATGACAACAGGAGCACTACTTGGCGGAGCAGCAATTGTGGAGAGTTTATTCGTATGGCCGGGAGTAGGACAGATGGCGGTGGATGCCATTTTCACCCGCGATTACCCCCTGATACAGGGTTATGTAATCTGGATGGCAGTCATCTATGTCACCCTGAATCTGATCGTGGATCTCTGGACACATCTTCGCGATCCGCGCATTCAACTGGATGTGGATGTGTAGATGGTGATGAAGATTCGAGCATATCTGACACAACGTCGTCTATTTATTTTCTTGCTATCCCTGACCACAGGCTGGATCGTTCTGGCTCTGATTGCGCCGCTTCTGGCGCCTCACGATCCACTTGCTACGAATTTTGCCAAAGTGTTGCAGCCATCCAGCCCCGAATATCCACTCGGTACGGATCAGCTTGGGCGATGTGTCCTGTCCCGACTTTTATATGGAGCACGCACCTCTCTGCTGCTTACATTTATGATGATCGGTATTGTTTTCGGCTTAGGTGTAGCGGTTGGTGTCGTCGCAGGTTTTCTGCGAGGGCTGGTGGATACGCTGCTGATGCGGCTGTGCGATACGTTGATGGCATTTCCGGGTTTGATTTTTGCTATTGCCGTAGTAGGCATGTTAGGGCCTGGGTTATTTAACACGGTGGTCGCACTGTCAGTTGTCTGGTGGGCAAAGTATGCACGGATGGCCCGAAGCCTGGTCATTTCTCTTCAGCAAAAAGAGTTCGTCACTGCCGCCGCGTTCAGCGGTGCGCGTAAAATCCAGATCATTAGCAGAACGATTCTGCCGAATATGTTGCCCCCTTTGATCGTCATGGCGATGATGGACGTGGGCGGCATGATGTTGTCGATTTCGGGTCTGTCCTTTCTCGGACTTGGTGCACAGCCGCCTGATCCCGAGTGGGGAGCGATGTTGAATGAAGGCAGAAGATATCTGCAGACAGCGCCTTGGCTGTTAATCTATCCGGGGCTCGCGATATTTAGCACGGTTATCATTTTTAATTTGCTGGGGGACAGTCTGCGAGATGTGCTTGATCCCAAGAAAAATACAGTGTAACTGAGGGGAATGGGGAAGTATGGGTAAGTTTCAAAAAACATGGCTACTGGCTATCATATCAATGATGACTATTCTGTTGCTCGCGGCCTGTGGTAACGACAAAAATTCAACACCTTCATCATCCGATGCTACGGGGAAAAAGGCAGGGGTGGATGCGAGTGGTGCGGCTGGTGAGGACAAGAAATCACATCTGAATGTGGCCTTGTTCTGGCTGGGGAGTAGCCTTGATCCTGCGGAGGAATGGAACGGCTGGACGCTGACGCGCGCGGCTATTGGGGAGACGTTGATTCAGTTTGATGAGCAGATGAAGATCGTCCCCAAACTTGCCGATAAGTGGGATCGGATCGATGATACAACCTGGCATTTTCATATTCGCGACGGAGTAACGTTCCATAATGGCAATCCCGTGACTGCGGATGCGGTTAAAAAATCAATCGAACGCTCCATCTCGCTGAATGAGAGAGGTCAATCCACACTGCCAATTGCGTCAATGACTGCCAAGGGGCAGGATCTGACGATCAAAACAACACAGCCAGATGCCTCACTGCTAGGCAATATTGCAGAGCCACTGTTTATTATCGTGGATACGAGTGCAGATACATCAAAATTCAAGAGTGAGCCCATCGCTACCGGGCCGTTCATGGTTACAGGATATACGCCCGACCAGGAGATTCAGGTGAAAAAGTACGATAAGTACTGGGGTGGCGCGGCTGATCTGGATACGATGACACTAAAATACATCAAGGATGACAATACACGGGCGCTGGCACTGCAATCAGGGGAAATCGATGTAGCGAGTAATGTGGGACGCAGCCAGAAGCCTCTTTTTCAGGATAAAACACAATATACGATTGATGAAATTCCGAGCCTCCGTACGCAGTTTGTGTGGTTTAACACGACCCATTCACTGCTAAGCGATGTAAAGGTTCGCCGTGCCATATCTTACGGAATTGACCGCGAAATGTACGCGAATACGCTGGTGGGTGGACAAGCAGCCAAAGGTCCGTTTACCTCTGCATTGCCTTTTGGGTACGACAAAATTACCGGATATGATTACGAGCCCGCGAAGGCAAAACAATTGCTGGATGAGGCTGGATATCAGGATGCTGATGGAGATGGCATTCGTGAAAAGGAAGGGAAGAAGCTGTCGTTACAACTCATTCTTAACTCAGCTTATGAATCCGATTCCGTTGTGGCTGCTGCGATGCAGTCCCAGCTTAAAGAAATTGGGGTTGAGCTGGAGCTCACCTCATATGAGGATCTCACTGACCATCAGAAGAGTGGGAATTATGATCTGGCTCTGACGAGCATCAATACAGGCATAACGGGTGATCCGCAGTATATTCTCGACTTCTATTTCAAAACAGGTGCGGAGTGGAATGTCGGCGGATACAGCAATCCGAAGCTGGATGAGCTTATTGAGCGTCTTCACTCGGAGTTTGATGTGGAGAAGCGTTATGCACTTGCGGCAGAAGCGCAACAGATGATTCTGAACGATGCTGCTTATATGTTCTTGACATATACACCGATTAATATCGTCAGTAAAAGTAATGTAAAGGGTGCAACAATGTACCCGATCGACTTCTATCTGCTAGATCGCAACATTAAGGTCGAGTAGTGATGACGTCCTTGCGTGGGGGAACGACATCTTTGCTTGTTGAGATGAAGAATCTGTCTGTAAGTTACAAGGAAGGCGTGCCTTCCTTGCGAGATGTATCCTTTTCGATGAAGCCAGGAGAGATCATTGGCATTGTGGGGGAAAGCGGAAGCGGGAAGTCGACCCTGATCCGGGCTTTGCTGGGACTACTGCCTGTAGGCGGACGATACACCGGAGGAGAGATTATTTTTCGGGAACGGGTGTTGCTACGTGACTCGCAACAAGATTGGCAGGGGATGCGTGGCAAACGAATCGCGATGGTATTTCAGGACAGCGGTTCATATCTGAATCCGATTCGTAGTATTGGAAGTCAGTACGTGGAGGCGATTCGTGCCCACCTGCCTATGTCCCGTAAAGAGGCTTGGAAATTGGCCATTCACACTCTGGCCCGTATGGGGCTGGATGATCCAGAGCGAGTCATGCATGCCTATGCTTCCCAGCTTAGCGGGGGGATGAAGCAACGAACCTCGATCGCAATGGCGGCTGCGTTGGAGCCGGAACTGCTGCTGGCGGATGAGCCGACGAGTGCGCTGGATGTTACGACTCAAAATGAAGTAATGAATCAATTGAGCAGGCTTTGTGCGGACAAGGGAACGGGCATGATGCTCGTGACGCATAATATGGCGGTTGCGGCCCATATGGCTGAGCGGATCGGTGTGATGTTAGACGGCAGGTTGGTGGAACTGGGAGATACACTGCGTGTCATATCGAATCCTGACCACGAGTATACCCGGAAGCTGTTGGAAGCTGTACCTGAACTGGAGGGGAACCATACATGATCAATGCCGGATCACCCATTCTGAAACTGAGTAACGTATGTAAAACGTACGAGATGAAAGGGCGGCAGGCTGTTCAGGCTTTACAGAATGTAGATCTTGCGTTATATCCCGGGGAGTGTCTGGGCATTGTCGGGCAGAGTGGAAGCGGCAAAAGCTCTCTTGCCAAGTGTGTAACTCATCTGGAACAGGTGACTTCAGGAGAGATTTGGTACCATGGGCAGGAGATTACCCGTTTGAAAGGCGAAAGTCTGCGCCAGATGCGTAAGCAGATTCAGATGGTCTTTCAGGAGCCTGCGGCGATTTTTAACCCACGCATGAAGGTGGGCATGTTTATCGGTGAGCCTCTGTTGAATTATAAAATGATGAAACGGCAGGCGGCTGCTCAGGAAACACGCAGATTGCTGGAGCGCGTTGGATTGTCTGCTATGGATGCGGATAAGTATCCACATGAATTAAGCGGCGGGCAACAACAGCGAGCTGTCATTGCTCGTGCGATTGGTTTACGGCCTGAGATCATTTTGTTTGACGAAGCTACCTCTGCTTTGGATGTTTCCATTCAGCAACAGGTTTTGGATCTGCTTATGGAACTACGTAGGGAGACGGGAGTTTCCTCCATATTCATATCACATGATCTTGCTGTGGTGCAGCAAGTGAGTGACCGTATTGCAGTCATGCATCAAGGAAGAGTAGTGGAGGTTGTGGACAGTGCCAAGCTGACCAGTTCGGCGAATCATCCGTATACCCGAAGTCTGATGTCCTCCGCTCTGTCGCTGAGAGAGCTGAAGGATGATATGCAGATGCGTGAGCGTGTGGTGGTACTAGCGGGAAGTAGATAGATCAGGTTAATTACGAATAAAGAGTAGATGAGAAAAGGGTTATCTGGAGTTGAATTCTGCTGATAAATGAATTCATTCGAGATAACCCTTTTGCCTTTTTTGATAGTTGTCATCTATACGGAATGAGAATGATCTTGCTGTTTCTGCCCTGGGTTAAACTTTATCCTGATATTCATTCTCCAGATATCTTTATCCGTCATCCGTAACTCTATTTCTTAATGAGGCACCTGGGACTGAAAGTCATTTCGACTGGACTGGTCTGCATGATAAAAGACAATATCGCCATCCTTCAAAGGCCACCTGCTGCTGTTAGTAGCGCTGTTATTGAATGCAGGTGGGTGGTTGAAACCCTCCAACTGCCACTGATTCATAAGTGGAGCATGGATATATTGCAGATGCGGTGCCTGAGTATTGCCGTTACGTAGACTCTCGATATTAAAGTTGACGACGATGTACCCATTTTTCAAAAAGATATCAGATTGTTCATCCAGCTTATTCTGTCTGGCAAGGGATTCAAGGTTCGTGCCTTTGGGAACAGCGTACACATCTGCCGGCAGACTGTATTCCCCGTACCACCGCTGGATTGCAGCATTGGCCCTGTCAACGTTAACGCTGGTAGGGATATTTGTTTTAGGCCCAATCAGTGTACGAAGCGGCGCCGTCAGAATCATCCAGTCATAACGGCCTGTCCAGGTTTTTTGGTGTGAAGTCTGGTTGGCGACTTTGACCATATGTTCTGCTAATGTGAGACGATTGCGTTCGTCTGGTGAAAATTCATACGTATATTGGTAACGTGCCGCGTCACTCAATTCTGTGCCAGGTACATTACGCAGTCGTGAGTTCAACACAACAAATCGTTTCTCCATATCCTGCGCTGAACCAATTCGAATAAGACGTTCCTGCCCCCGATGGTAGTATAGATCAACATCCTGACGGGAAGAGTTATCCTTGTTTATAAAAGAGAATGTGGGTGTTATTCGAATACCATCCTGTTTTCCAAACATATTACCCTTCGTCTTGAGATCAAACTTGAAGTGATAGCCTGTTTTCACAGCAACGTTCCGAAATCCTTCGACCGGATGACTGCCAGGCCGAATCGGCAATACAAATGGAGCAAGGTTTCCTCGGGGGTCACCATCGATGCCGCGTAATCCGCTCCAGTAGCTATGGCCTGTAGGTTCCGGGCTACCTGGTCGTTTGCGGAATACACTCTCCCAGTTATAGTCGGATACATCAGTCACATGAAAGTCATACAGCCTGCCGATTACATCTACAGGTATCTTATCGCTTGCAACATGATGAGTTAGATCGGTGTTGGCATCGGGTTGCTCTGTGAAGTTTGCTGGTGAATTCTCGGCGATGTTCCGAAATTCGATGGTATATTTCCCCTCGTCCACCCATACTGGCATATAGAATGTTGTATCCATTTGGTTCACCGGAATGTTGACCCATGTGTGGCTTGGGATGAACTGTGTTCGATCTGCTGTGTAGACGTCAAACGGGAATAACACCTGTTTGATGCGAAAATATTTGGTATAGTCCCGGTTGCCATATCCAGGATAGATGGATGCATCTAGGTGCTGTCCAGATGTAGGGATACGCACAATGAAGGGGCGCTCCAAAATCAGTGCAGCACGGGTAGGGTCAGGTGTTGTTTTCTGATTATGCGGCTGATCGTCCGACACCCATGCGTAGTTTACGACGGGGGTGTGCACCGTGACAGTGTTTATCCCATGAATCGGAAGTATCTTGTTGGCTCCGCCGTTCACGTTACCCGGTAGTAGATCATAATAGATCTGGCCAGAACTTTCCGTGTTGGCCTTGTTTCGCAGGGAACTGCTGATCCTGTGGTTGGGAGTGTACAAAACATCCCTTCCAATTGTTGTTGGTGAAGGAATGTTGTTCGGCAGTGGCCCATCCTTGGTAGTTTCGGTATCATTCATGATCACTGCATTGTTGAACTTCACCAAGTCATTTTTTACGGTGCTTTGTGGTGTGTTAGTTTCCGCCATTCCCTTTAATAGGGCTGTGTCATCTGGTACATCCGGGGGTGCATTCAAGCCACCTGTTAGTTTGGATGGAGTGTACGAGATTGATGACGTTTGTCCTGGCCTCACATGACGTTCAACAGCAGAGTCATTGCTGGATTCAAGTGCCGGTGGAACATAACCAGCAGGATTCATCGTAATGGTTTCGCCAGGCAGTGCATAATTTTTCATCGTTGCTTTGACGAGCTTGTACACTTCAAGATTGCTAATCATCCAGTAGGAATAGTCTCGTGTAATTTGGAAGTTGTATGGTTTAGGAACGGTATCATTTTTAGGTATAGGTGTGCCATCCCTACATCCGTCGTCATTACAGACCTGCGGTCCAGGTACGGTCCATTCTCTATCATAGGAGATGGTGATATTACAATCATATATCACTTTGCCGCTCATTTTGGTCCAGGCTTGCTTGAATAGATAATTGTCCGCGAAGGCGTTAGTGTAAAGAGACTCGGAAGTAGGAATTCCTTTCAATACATCGAATGTTTCATTACCCCTGTTATCTGAATTTATTGTACCTGTAGCGTTGGGATCAAGTTCACTCATATTCATCGTTGTACCTGGAGATGGTGATCCAATCGTAGGCGTACAGCCACCCCCGCCTCCGCTATCTCCACCGCCGGTATTCCCGCCTCCGTCGTCACCACCACCACCGGTTCCCTGTTCAACACCAATGGTTGTGCGGGTTGTTAATTGGAATCCGTCTTTTTCCCATAAAACCGTTATAGATGTAGTACCCCTGCTAATCGCTTGTACCAGTCCGGAGTTACTTACCGTTGCGACCGAGGGATTGGAGGACTCCCACGTGGTCGTTCCTCCGCTGCCTGTGTTTACATTGGTTTCTGCACCAAAGTTACCATCCCCTGTTTTGGTTTTAACCATCGCATTGAGCTGTTTGGTTTGATTTAACCGAATTTGTTCCCCAGGAGAGAGGTTGATTTCTTTGGTGGTTTCGGCGACAGCCCGCCAATATATATCGGTATTAAATACATAGTCTGCAGAGTATTTGGGTGGGTTATATGGCCTATATTCTATTGGTTCAATTACTCCTCCGATTTGAGTGGTGAATTTAACCTTTTTACCAGTAAAGGAATCTACACTTACTAAAATAGGCCTTCCAGGACGATAATGAGCTATATTATCCATGTAGATTGGCTTTAAAGAAAGCTCGGTGAGCTCATTGCTGGGATGTTGATTACCCAAACTGTCTTTATACAAAGAAGGTTGATAACTAGGATCTTCTAAAGAAAGGTCAACACACACCAGGGATGAAACGGGTTTGTTAGTAGATCTGTTATTAGATAATTGTTGACCATTACATTCTCCCTCGACCATCCATTTTAAACTATCCAATTGGTAAATAAACACTCCGATATTTGTTGTGCCTGTTCCCTCTACAGGAGTCAATTTCTTCTGTGATTTGGCGGGTATTGAAGGCTCAAAGTACGTGGCTTCCAATATAGGTTTAGTACCTGGACCCCCACCTGCAAAAACAAAATGAAAAGGGTAGAATAGAATGCAGACCGTTATCAAAGAGATGAGAAACCTTCTAAAGATTGAATTGCTATGTATAACCAATAATAATCATCCTTTTAGATTTAATTTGGCACTATGTAAAAAGTGGTGCCATCTTTGAGAGTAAGATGGACCTCTGGATTTAACGTTTTGTCAAAGTGTAATAAGCCCTCTCCCCAATAGATTGGATTTTTTACATTGAAAATACCTTTAGAGCTAAGCAGATTGTTCATATGTGGTACCGCGTATTCTCTAAATGCTTTGCTATTAGGTGAGGTTAATGGATTTATCGTTGGGGAATTAAAAAGACTTCCAGCTTGTAAACGACTCATAGAGTCAATGATGTTAAAATCATATTCCGTGAAAGAGTAATATGCGCCACGAAGAAGTTTATCCTTTTCGTCAACAAATACTGGGTAATAGATACTTCGTTCGGTTTCTTTTACATAGGGATTAATTACAACCCAATTCTTTAGCTTGGCTGAAGCATATTTAGTTACAGTATTCAATTCTTTATTACGAATTTTTGAGAAGTCATCCGTTACCTTGCTATAGTCATATGAGTCTGGATATCTGTTTTCAGGGAAAACTTGATACCTCGGTGCAATCACACCCAGATTGGTGCCCGTCAATCCAACCTGCCGCAGCTCATTCAGCCCTTGAAGATCGGCAGGTTTGGTTTTGGCCACGGACGCGTAACGACTGAGCAACACGGCGACTTCTGCCCGAGTTGTGGTGCGGTTTACGCCAAATGTTTTATCATTCGCAACGCTCATCAGCCCGGTTCCAAGGGCAACGGCGACAGCATTTTTTTGCGAGTCGGCCAGCTTGCCTGTAAAATATTCCTTCGCAGGAATGACGGTGTTTGTTACATCCGAGAGAGCCTGTCCATAGTCTGAATCCACTACACTCAATCCTTGTGTTAACCATTCCGCCATTTCGCCACGTTCAAGTGCAGCTTGAGCACCCAGTTTGTCCTTATAGCTGGAAGGATGGATAAATCCTTTGGCAATCGCCGTAGAGACACCATTTTTAGCCCACTCCGGTACATCTGTAAAATGATTCGGTTCAGCAGTCGGTAGCTCCGGCTGATCATTCAAACGTGCTAAAATACTAGCCATTTCAGCTTTGGTGACGGGTAAACCTGGTTTAAACGTTCCGTCTGCATATCCCTTGAAATAACCTTTCTCTACTGCGGAATAAATTGCTGAGGATGCCCAGTGGGATGCGGGTACATCTTTAAATGAGCTGACGGCTTGCGCTGCTTCGACTGTACTAGTGCCGCCTATTCCCGCCAAACTTGCATATCCCCCTACGAATAAAGCTAATGCTGTTAAGCTGGAAATCATCTGTTTTCTCATGAATCTAACCCCTCTCAATGGATATAGAATGGCCCTGATATGTACTTACTAGGATTCTATTTGCTAAATTTGTAATAATAATCAATATTCTACCATGTATATCCTCTCGAAAACACAAAAAAGGCCACGAATCCGCAGATTCATAGCCTTATGCTTTAAGGTCTCTCGAAATATGTAATTCATTTCAGTTATTGCTCAATACATAGAGAATACTTCATTTTCCAACATTTGAAAACCCCATGTACATAAAAATAAATTCAAGCAATCGGTGTTCCATTCGGTAACGGATGATCTGGGGAGAGCAGGACGACATCACCTTCGCCGGGAACACCGCCCAGTACAAGTACCTCGGACACGAAACCGGCAATCCGCCGAGGTGGGAAATTCACGACAGCAACGACCTGTTTGCCAATCATCAGCTCGGGCGTGTAACGGTGGGTGATCTGGGCACTGGAATTTTTTAAACCGAGTGGCCCGAAATCTATTCTCATCTTAATCGCAGGAACACGAGCCTTCAGGAAAGGTTCAGCCTCCACCACGGTACCTACCCGAATATCATGTTGCATGAACTCTTCAAAAGTAGCCATAGATAAACTCCTCTCAACGAAACGATGTCATATAGTATAGATGATATATCCATCCCCGAAAACAAAAAATCCAGATTACGCTGTATCGTAACCTGGATTAATCCCTGAAAAACTCCTGTTATCCTATATGCAACTTTGATTAAGATCTGTTCCAGTTTTCTCCCGTGAGATATTTCTCGGTAAGAATGGACAGCATCTGAATCCCTACTTCATTATGCCCGCCCTCAGGGATGATGATATCCGCATACTTTTTGGACGGTTCGATAAACGCATCATGCATCGGTTTTACCGTTTCGAGATATTGTTTGTACACGGATTGAATCGAGCGTCCACGCTCTTCCATGTCCCGTAGTACTCTGCGCAGAATGCGTACATCGGAGTCGGTATCTACAAATACCTTGATATCCAGCAGTGTACGAAGATGCTCATCAATCAACACATGTAACCCTTCGACAATGATGATGTGGTTCGGCGCAAGCTCAATCGTTTCGCCTGCAGCGCGGTTATCTATGGTGAAGTCATACACGGGAGCATACGCTGGCTGGCCCTTTTTCAACAGGGTAAGATGCTCAATCAACAGATCGTTATCAAAAGCAAACGGGTGATCGTAATTCGTCAGTCTGCGTTGCTCAGGTGTGAGGTCTGACTGGTCTTTGTAATAATTGTCTTGGGATATGAATGTAACTTTGGCTGATCCCAGACGTTCAATAACGGAGCGAGCTACCGTTGTTTTGCCGGAGCCGGTTCCTCCGGCGATACCAATAATGAGCATGGTTGTTCCATAAACCTCCCTAAAGTGGCAGCATGATCAATCGATAAAGAGTGCCCAAAATGTTTTATTTTTAAGCGCGATCTGCATGTCTGTCTGCGAATACACAATTCCTTCATTGTATCACAGCTCGCGAACTTTTTCATCTTAAGGAACAGACCATGTTTTGCCTTCAAAGGAGGAAGCTCATTTTCAGATGTATCATTCTAACGTTGCGTAGAGTGTGATTTATGACCTGGCATTTTCCAAGGAAGAATCAGCTTTTGGCCGATCAGGCGGGTAAGCAGACTAAGCACAATAAACCCAAGCACACTTCCTGAAGTATTGGCGATCAGATCATTAATATCGGTTGAGCGGCCGTTGCCTACCGCAATTCGAATCACGAGTTGCAATAGTTCAATAGTTAAACTTACCGTTAAGCCTGTCTTCGCCACTTTTTTTATGGAGTTGACCGAAGGTCTCCAAAGAGGAAGCAGGAATCCTAACGGCATAAACAGCAGGATGTTCAAAAGAAAGCTTGGCGCATCCGCAGTCAGCAATGGAACCCACTGAATGTTTGAATACCAGGGTGTTTGGTTGGCATACATCCCGATGTTCACATCAATGGGGAAAAATACAAAATGCATCATGCCCAGCATATATATCACAAATGTCAGCATCAACATATACTGTTTGCCTGTATATCTGACTTTGCTCACCCTGGCATGAATCACCAGAGTGAGCAGGGTCAGAATAAACAGTGGCACAAGAACTACAAAGGATGAAATGGTAAACTGAATGGACATGCGATAACCCCTCTGCAAGGAAATGAAATTGAGCTATGGCAACTGGATTTTCATTTCCATTCCTTTAATGAATTGATCGTCCTTGACCTCTTCGGCAAAATCATCTTTCACCTTAAAAGGCTTCACAATCAGGTATTTCACATCCTTGGCTGTGGTAGCATAGATGTTTTCCCAGTTCAACTGGTTTGCTTGATACACACCTTCACCGCTCAATGCAGTCAATTGTCGGCCTTGATCATCATAGACAGCAAATCGGATTTCACGTAGCTGTTTCTCTTCTTTTTTACTTAACGTTTCTTCCCCTTTTAACGCGATCGAAGCAGTTAGACGAGTCGTAATTGGGGTGACCTCGGCTTTGTTCACAGTGACCGTGTACAGATCATTTTCTATCGTGCTATTCGGCTGAACGTTATGAGTGTCCGTTATAGATTTAGTGAACGGAACGGTCAATTCGAACTCATGATCCATACCTTGCAACTTCAACTTCACTTTAGCTTCGAACTGATCCGGGATGACGCCTGTGTGATCTGCAGGAATAACCTGTTCAAAAAGCAACGTATCAGGCTCGTTCGCTCCGGCTGAAGTATAGAACAGACCGCTATCTGGACGAGAACCGTTCACATCGAAAAATACATTTTCAACGCCACTGCTCAGCTTTACGATATCTTTGCCATTGTCGTACATGCCCTGATTGAGATTAGGTGCAGTAACATGAACGAGAAACGCTGCACGTGTGCCGTCATAGACCGTTTCTAATACTTTGAATTTCACATCCTGATAAGTGAAAGAGCTGTTCACTGGTGTAGTCAAACCTTCGTTGCCTGCTGTTCTCAGACCCATATCAGCTTCAATCGAGCTGAAGAGACTGCCTATCAGTGGAATGTTGCGCAACGAGTCAGCCATTGCTGGAGAGACAAAACCGGATGCAAATACCGTTAAGCCCAGCACACCTGCTGCGACAGCAGCTCCTGCGGTACGGCGTAGTGGCTTATGAACACGTTTTGATGGATGAGCCTGAACCGACTCCATATTCATTTGGCTAGCTGATTCCGGAAGGGAATCCAGTGTGGCATCAATGCGGTTACGTACGATTTTAGACATGGCAGGACGCTCCTTGGCTTGTTCTTTTAATTTTTGATCGAGATTAAACGGGTTCGACATGTAATTTTACCTCCCGAAAGTTTTTGAATTTTTGATATAGCTCTTTCCTTGCCCGGCTCAGCCTCATCTTCACGGCGCTTTCGGACAGGCCCAGTGTATCGGCGACTTGACGCAGGCTCATATCTTCAAAGTAGTGCAGTACAATCACAATGCGTTTGGCTTCTTCCAGCTGATCGACTGCTTCTCGCATATCCACCTCATCGTATGGACTGGATTGTGCCTGATGTTCTGCGGGTACTTCTGCGTAAGAAGTGGAGAGAGAGCGGCGGGATAACAAGGTATTGCATTCATTGATGAGAATACGGAACATCCAGGTTTTGAAATACTGTGGTTCCCGAAGGGTATGCATGGATTTGTAGGCTTTCAGGATCGTCTCCTGAATCGCGTCTGCGGCATCCTCTTCTTTGCGCAGCATGGATATGGCGGTATTGTATAGGGAATTTTCGATCTCTCGGATCAGCCTGATGAAAGCTTCACGATCTCCCTGGATAGCCTGTGTGATGAGATCGGGTGAATCCATAGTTAACAGCTCCTTTCGTAACGGGTTTATATCGTGTTAGAGATACATCTCTTGGCCGGTTTTACATAGATTAGACTGCCGGGTGGGGCAGATGGTCACATTTATTTTTGAATAAAAAAGTTCTAGTTTGTTAGACGCTTAGGAGCAACAGATGCCCTTCATGCGTAGCAAAATGCCAAAGTACAGGTTACATAGGAAGCAGGCTCTGATTCTCCTGATATTAACCAATTGACTTTTCGAAGGATGTGCCTATAATAAAAGTATATTGTTAACACGGACTGTTACTGGGGAAACCAGGCATGACCGAATTCGATTGCCTTCGTGTAATCGCTTTCGGTCTTTTTTTATTTCTAACGGGGGGGTGAGAACGTTGAAGGTTATCAAAAAAGTGAATAATAACGTGGCCATTGCGATTAATGAGCATAACGAAGAGGTATTCGTGGTGGGCAAAGGTGTAGGGTTTCTCAAAACCCCATATGAGCTGACCGAGACGGATCTGGTGGAGAAAATCTTCGTGGCCCCGAAGAACATTCGGATGTATGACCTGCTGAACAGCATTCCGATTGAGGATATCTATCTCGCGGAGGAAGTGATGAAGCTGGGCAGTGAGATTTTGAACAAAACCTTTAACCCGAATCTGCTTCTCACCCTGTCCGACCATATCAGCTTTGCCCTTTCCCGAACCAGGGAAGGCATCAACATTAAAAATCCTTTGGAGTGGGAAGTGCGGACACTGTATCCGAGTGAGACCCGGGTAGGGGAAGCTGCACTGAAGCTGATTCAGGAGAAAACGAATTTGGCTCTGCCGTCAGCCGAGATCACCCTGCTTGCCCTGCATTTTGTGAATGCACAGGTAGGTTCTGGCGAGATGAGTGATACAACCAAGGTAACTACCGTGACGGGAGAGATCCTTTCCGTAATCAAATACGCACTCAAGATTGATTTTCAAGAGGACTCCATTCATTTCATGCGGTTCGCTACACATATAAGATACTTCATCATGCGGCAGATGAGCGGCAAGTCACTGAAAGATGAGAATGAGTCCCTGTATACGATGGTGAAGGAAAAGTTCCCGAAGGAACTCGCTTGTGTAGAGAAGATTGCGGATTTCCTGAAAACAAACTATGGCTGGACATGTTCCGATGATGAGAAATTGTATCTGATCCTGCACATCCAGCGATTAACCACTAACGAACCAGCAGAATAACAGCTACTCTCCAGGTTCTTCTGTCATCGAAGTGTCAGTGTAAATGATCCTTAGCTTTAACTAATAGGACAACTGAATACTCATTAATGGACTGTTACTGATTCGATCAGGCATGACCAAGCGTAGGGAATGACGATTCCCCGGCTTGGTCATTTTTCATATATATCTAATTATCCATCATGAAGCAGAGGAGAACAGGATTATGAATAATAAAGACTTGGCTAAAAACGTGCTTGAGCTCGTTGGCGGCGAGCAAAATATATCCGGACTTACACACTGTGCTACCCGTTTGCGTTTTGTATTGAAAGACGATGGTAAGGCCAATTTGAAGGAGCTGAATCAGCTGGAAGGTGTGCTTAAAGCGCAGAACTCTGGGGGGCAGGTTCAGATCATCATTGGAGCGAAAGTAGATGCTGTTTACAATGAAGTCAAAAACTTAACCTCAGATCGACTTGAAAATTCCGAGGAATCCGCAGCAAGCAGTGGATCGAAGAAAAAACGCAATCCGTTCAATGCGGTACTTGAAACGATTGCCGGTATTTTTACACCGATCCTCCCGGCTCTGGTTGGTTGCGGCATGATCAAATGTTTTGCGACGGTAATGGCAGCACTCGGATGGTTGGAAGGGTCTGGATTCATGGTCATTATCAATATGATCGGTGACTTGATCTTTTATTTCTTGCCGTTCTTCCTTGCTGTCAGCGCAGCACATAAGTTCAAAACGAATCCCTATCTTGCGGTAGCGCTTGCCGCTGGACTGATGCACCCGACGATTCTGAATGCGGCAGCTCAAATTGCCGAGACAGGTGTGAGCACAGTTGATTTTCTGGGCATGCCGATCCTGTTAATGAAGTACTCATCTTCGGTTATTCCTATTATTCTGGCTGTTTGGATTATGAGTTACTTATATCCACTCGTGAATCGAGTGATTCCTAAGTTTTTGCAAGTGTTGCTTACGCCAATGATCGTGCTGTTTATTATGGTTCCCCTTGAACTTATCGTGTTTGGCCCTGTGGGTTCACATATTGGTGACTGGCTGACGAACGGTATTAACTCACTCTTCTCTACGGCGGGTGTTCTGGCGGGAGCGATTCTCGGTTTCTTTAAACCGATTATGGTTATGTTTGGTATGCACTATGCCATCATGCCGATTCAGATTCAACAGGTGGCTACACTGGGTGCAACGGTGCTGATTCCTACAGCACTGGCAGCGAATCTGGCGCAAGCTGGCGCGGCCTTTGGTGTATTTGTCCTAACGAAGAACAAAACGATGAAATCTGCTGCGGGATCTAGTGGCATCACGGCGTTATTCGGAATTACGGAGCCAGCAATCTATGGTGTAACGTTGAAATATAAACGCCCGTTCTTCGCAGCTTGTTTGGCTGGTGGTATCGTTGGTGGATTTTACAGTCTGGTTCATACCACAGCTAATGCAATTGCACTTCCAGGTTTACTGGCGCTAGGCACGTACACAGCAGATCGTTACATCTATGTCATCATCGGATGTATTGCTGCAGTTGTGTTGGCCTTTGTATTCACCCTGATTGCGGGCATTAAGGAAGATACAGACGGAAGCCCGTCGCAGAAAACTTCTGGCACAGTAAACACCGATCAATCGAATGCAGTGGCAAGCACAGTACAATCAGAAAAGTCTATTTTGAACGACACTTCTTCTTCAAATATGCTCATCGTAAGTCCGATGACGGGTGAGATTAAACCGATCTCCGAAGTCGAGGATCAAGCTTTTGCACAAGAACTGATGGGAAAAGGGATTGCGATCGTGCCAACGGAAGGCAAGGTATATGCCCCGTTTGACGGAGTGGTTGAAGCTCTTTATCGCACGAAACATGCTATTGGCTTAAAGGCAAATAACGGCGTAGAGATTCTGATCCATATCGGGGTAGACACCGTCAGCCTGAAAGGCAAATATTTTAACGCACACATCAAACAGGGAGAGACCATCCAAGCAGGAGATTTGTTGGTGGAGTTTGATCCAGACGGCATTAGATCAGCAGGTTATAACACGATTACATCGATTGTTGTTACTAACATGCAACAATATGGAGATGTGCTCACGACAGCGAACAGCGGCCCGATCCGGGAGAGCGAAGCATTAATTAAACTTATTCCTTGAATAAAAATACAGGAGGAAATTACAATGACGAATATGAGCAAATCCCATTTTCCAAAAGACTTTTTATGGGGCGGTGCACTGTCTGCTTGTCAGGCAGAGGGAGCTTATGATGTGGACGGCAAGAGCCTGACCATTCCCGAGGTCATGAAGTTTAACGAGAAGAACGACCGCAAGGTAACCAAACAGATTCGGGTGAACTGGGAGATGATTGAGGAAGCTCGAAACGACCCGAATGCGGCGAACTATCCGAAGCGGCGGGGGATTAATTTTTATCATCGATTCCGTGAGGATATTGCGTTGTTTGCCGAGATGGGCTTCAAGGTGTTCCGTTATTCGATTGCGTGGGCGAGAGTGTTTCCGGGTGGGGATGATGCTTCTCCAAACGAGAAGGCGTTACAGTTCTACGATCAGGTCATTGATGAATGTTTGAAGCACGGCATGGAGCCGTTGATTACTATTAGCCATTTTGATACTCCGATTGTACTGATGGACAAGTTCGGTGGCTGGTACAACCGCAAGCTCGTGGATCTATATGTGAAGTATTGCGAAGTGCTGTTCAATCGCTACAAAGGAAAAGTGAAATACTGGGTTACGTTCAACGAGATTAATATGAGTGTCAAAGCATCGGCAAAAACGCTCGGTATCATTGATTATGACGCGCCTAATTATGAGGAAATGCTCTTTCAGGGTCTGCACCACCAGTTTGTGGCTGCTTCCAGAGCAACCAGACTGGCACATGAGATTGATCCGAGTAATCAGATTGGCAGCATGGTGGCCTATTTCACCACGTATCCGTACACGTGCAAGCCGGAGGACGCGTTACAGATGCAGCAGGATGATCAGATGAAAAATCAGTTTTATCTGGATGTGCTCAACAAGGGAGAATACCCGTACTACAGCAAGACGTATTTTAAAAATAAAGGCATTCAGCTACGCATTGAGGATGGCGACCTGGAAGGAATTCGGGCACATACGGCTGACTTTGTAGGCATGTCGTATTACAACTCCATGATCTCCAGCAGCGATACCGAGCAGCTTGAATTAACAGCGGGTAATGTGCACAGCGTGTACAAAAATCCGCATCTACCCGCAAACGAGTGGGGATGGCAGATTGATCCGATCGGCCTGCGTTATACGCTGAATCTGGTCTATGACCGGTATCAAAAGCCTGTGTTTATTTTGGAGAACAGCTCTGGATTTTACGACACACTGAATGAAGATGGCACGGTGAATGATCCCTATCGAATTGATTTTTTAAGCAAACATATCGAACAGATGGGACTGGCCATCGCGGATGGCGTCGAGGTACTTGGGTATACGATGTGGGGTCCTATTGATATGATCAGTTCAGGTACATCGGAGATGAGTAAGCGCTACGGATTTATCTATGTGGATCAGGACGACTACGGTAAGGGTACGCTGAAAAGGATTCGCAAAGACTCGTTCTACTGGTACCAGAATGTAATCCGTACCAATGGGGCAGAACTGTAACCGCATCGCACCTGTATCTATAGTGAAGGTGTGGTTAATTCCTAGTAGTTTCCAAAAGGCTTAAGACTAGAAACAGTAATAAAACAGCACGTACCCATCAGATCATGACGGATACGTGCTGTTTGTGTTGTGTAAATTGTTGCAACATTCATTTATATAAAAGCTCATGGGGGAGCTGAGGTATCTTACAGACCAAGCAATTCTTTGACACTTTCGGCTACGGCTTTGCTGGATTGCGGGTTTTGTCCCGTAACCACACGTCCATCTGTTGTCACATAGGAAGTGTAAGGAGAGGATTTGACGTACTCGGAAGCACGTTCCCGGAGTGCATCTTCGAGCAGGAATGGAACATATTTCGTTTGTTGTGCCAGTTCTTCTTCCTCGTTGGTGAAGCCGGACACTTTTTTATCGTTAATCAGAAGCAAGCCATTGGACAGCTTCACATTCAGCAGGGCAGTAACCCCGTGGCACACGCCGGATACTACGCCACCTTTTTCATAAATATCACGTGATAGCGCTTGAAGTTCGGCATTGTCCGGGAAATCCCACATTGTACCGTGTCCACCCGTGAAGTAGATGGCATCGTAGTCGCTTGCGCTTACTTCGCTCGGTTTCAATGTATTTTTCAATTTGTTCATGAAGGATTCGTTCTCGAAATAAGCTTTGGTGCTGGCATCCAGAGAGTCGCCCAGACTTTTCGGATCAAGTGGCACGTTGCCGCCATTCGGGCTAACCAGATCAATCTGCACATTATCGTTATGGTCGAACTCTTCAATGAAGTGAGTGGCTTCACTGAGCCACAGACCTGTAGGTTCATCTTTGGTTGCATATTTATCGACATTGGTCAAAACAACTAATATTTTTTTCATCGTGAAAACCTCCTGTACATGCTTGTGATTTAAATTGTGTAAAATATAATCGTTAACAACTTCATGCAGACAATATATCATACTCATTTGTTAAAGTAAACTAAAACGATGAAATTCGTATAGTTCGTTTATTCTATCTATTTTGTCCAGGCATGGTATACTCATTATATTGTCCAATTTGGAGCAATTGACGCAGCATGAAGGAGGTACCCCCTTGAAACGTTTGGAAAATTCACAAAAACTACTAACCAAAATCATTCCGGTTCTGCGTGCAAAGTCCATCAGTTCCCTGCGCATGGATGACATCGCGAAACATATGGATATCAGCAAGGCAACCCTATATAAATATTTCTCATCCAAAGAGGAAATTATCCAGAACGTACTGAACGTGTATATTGAGGAGATTCATGATTCCCGGGCAACAATGGACGATGATACGATCTCGTACGAGCGTAGATTTCAGATCGCCTATGAGCATGCGATGACCCATGTGTTATATCTGCCCGAGTTCTTTTGGAACGAGGTGAAGAAGCTTTACCCGGAATTATACGAAGGCATTGCTTCCGCTTTGAGGCATCATAGTGAACAGTTATGTTCATTTTTTGAAAAGGGAATAGAACAAGGTATTTTTAATCGCATTAGCCCGGTGCTATACATGATTCAAGATGAAGCTGTGATCCGCAGAATCGCTGAGCCGTCGTTTTCCATCACGCAAGATATGACCATCCGTCAGGGCTTGTTTGACTTTTACATCCTAAAGAAACATCAGTTACTTAGCCCGTCACGGATCGAGAATCTGGATGATCAGCCAGTAAAAGCATACATTAACGAACTGATTCAACAGCTATCACGGACAATGTAAAGAGCGGACTGGAGAGGGTTATTGGATGGCTAGCTCTGGATATAACAACGGGAAGTATATATTTTATTTCAAATTTAAAATAAATAGATTTAAAGTCCTAGGTCTTCTGATATAATCATGTCGAAAGATGTCAATTATGACCAGATGTCTTCTACATATTTTGGGAGGTCTACCCTATGAAAAAGTCAACAAAGCTTCTCTCTTCAACAGCTATTGCTGCAATTGCAGCAGTATCGGTTGTCACTTCTGCATCGGCAGCAAGTGCAACTGTGGCAAAGCCCGTTTCTTCATTGTCCGGAGTAAACATCTCCTCGATGGATATTGAAACGGCCTTGATGATGGTGCAGCAGGAGCGCACTAGATTGCTGGATGCTCAATTGCAAACACAAATTCAAGAGGTACAGAACCGCAATCAACAGATTGCTGATCTCAATGCAAAATTGCAAGTGGCTCAGCAAAACGGAGATCAAGCCGCTGTGCAAACATTGAAAGGCCAGATTGATGCCCTCAGCAATTCGCAACAAATGGATATGCTTCGTCTGCAGTCCATGTCTAACAAGCGGAATGAAGCTTTTGATCTCATGACTAATTTCATTAAAAAGATGCAAGACTCCAGATCCTCCATCATCGGTAACATGCGCTAGGACTGGGATCCCAAAACAAGGTTTAGAATGGTACTTTCATCAAGAAGCACAACGTTACAAAAGCAAAAAGAGCGAAGCCGGAATCCACATTCCAAAGCTTCGCTCTTTTTTTATTTTACTCAGCCAGCTTAACCAGACCAGTCCCGGCGACGCGTGAACAAATCCTTCAGTTCATCGGTCGATAGTTCGGTAATCCAGTTCTCGGAGCTGGTGATGATGTTGTCACTAAGTTGTTGCTTGCTCTCCAGCATCTCGTCGATGCGTTCCTCCAGTGTACCGAGGGAGATGAATTTGTGCACCTGTACGTCCTTGGTTTGTCCCATGCGATAGGCCCGGTCTGTTGCCTGGTTCTCCACTGCGGGGTTCCACCAGCGGTCAAAGTGGAAGACATGATTGGCCGCCGTCAGATTCAGCCCAACACCACCAGCCTTGATGGACAGAATGAAGACCGAAGGTTGCTTGTCCGCAGGCAGTGTACGGGACTGAAATTCCTCAATCATGCGATCCCGTGCAGTCTTCGACGTGCCACCATGCAGGTAGAGTACAGGCTCTTGCAGCTCCTGCCGTAGCACTTGCTGTAACATCTGCCCCATGCCGATATATTGTGTGAAAATCAGGCATCGCTCCCCCTCGTCACGTAGCTCGCGGACCAGCTCCATCAGCCGTTCCAGCTTGGCCGAGCGGCTGATCAGCATCGCCATGTCCTGCGGACTGTACACGTCATAGGTTGATGTTGCCGGATCATCCGCAGGCAGTTCTTCAGGCAACGTTTCCTTGGTGAGCAACAGCGGGTGGTCACACAATTGCTTCAATTGGGTTAACGCGGAGAGAATCGCACCTTTGCGCTTGATGCCCTCCAGCTCTTTCATTTTATCCATCAGGGCTTGCACCGATTGGTCATATAATGCACTCTGTTCACCTGTGAGGTGAATATATGTTTTCATCTCATTTTTGTCCGGCAGATCGAGCTGGATATTCGGATCTTTTTTCTTACGGCGAAGCATAAAAGGTTTCACCAGTTGTTGCAGATCCTGCATGCGCTGCTCATCCTTATCCTTTTCAATCGCACTGATGAAGCGGGTTTGAAATGCCCGGGCACTGCCCAGATAACCCGGATTAATGAAATCATAGATCGACCACAGTTCGGATAACCGATTCTCGATCGGCGTACCTGTAAGCGCAATGCGATGTTTCGCCGGGAAACTGCGTACAGCCACGGACTGTTTCGTCTGGGCATTCTTGATGTTCTGCGCCTCGTCCAGACAGATGGCAGACCACGTATAGGTTTCCAGCAGTTCCTGATCCAACGTCGCCGTGGCGTAGGAAGTAATGATAATATCCGACTGTTCGGCTTGCTCCCGGAATTCTTCTCCGTTTAACCGGCGTGCCCCGTAATGCAGACTGACACGGATGGAAGGAGCAAAACGGCTGATTTCCTTCTGCCAGTTCCCGAGTACGGATGTTGGACAAATCAGAAGGGCAGGTGCTTGTCCAGGTAGTCTTGGCTCATGATCTTTAATGTGCAATAAATACGTAATGAACTGAATCGTTTTCCCAAGACCCATATCATCAGCAAGACAAGCGCCTAAGCCGAATCTGCGCAGAAAACCAAGCCAAGCAAAACCTTCCTTCTGGTAGGAACGTAGCTCTGCATGAAGTCCCTCCGGAACGGGCAGGGAAGGGGCTCCGCCTTGTCCGCCTCCGAGCTGAGCGATGACCCGGTTCAGATGATCATTTAACTCCACCTCAAGCCGGATACTCTCGCTGGTCTGAGATGGCTCTGGTTCCTGTTCGCCCTCGGCCTGTTGACCTTCCTTCCATTTCTGCTTGGCATATTCACGCTGTTCATTGTGAAGCAGATGCAGGTGCAGAATATCCTGAAACGAGAGTCCTTGCTCCCGATCTACACCACCCATCGCTCTGCGAATTTGCTCCAGCAGATCGGGGTCGAGCGGAACCCATTCGCCGCGGAAACGGACGAGTCGTTCATTACGGGCGACGAGATCTGCAAATTCTTCTTCACTAAGATCACTATCCCCAATAGCGATGCGCCAGTCAAAATGAATGATGGAGTCCAATCCAAAGAACGATTGGCCCCGCTCGCTGCCTTCCTCCGGTTTTACCTTGGCTCGCAGCTTCGGTTTTTTCTTCCGGGCGGCTTCCCACCAGCCCGGCAATAGAACTTGCCATCCCGCGGCTAGCAAGCGACCGCTCTCCTGGGTCAGAAACTGCCAGGCTTGCTGATCATCCAGCGGATCGCTCAGAATATCTCGTCTGCCGCTGATGGAACTGCCAAGACGCGGCAGTTGCGCACGCAGCTGATCCAGCCAGCCAGCCGAGCGATCCAGAACAAATGGCGTCCAAGCTTCGGGCCATTCGCCCTCCAGTCGTCCGCGTGAATCGAGCATGACGGGCACGAGAATGGCAGCGTCCAGCTTGTTCTGCAATACCAAACGCAGTCGCCAGGAGAAGTCGTCCTCGTCCGGCTCCTGCAATTGCAGCATCGGGCGGAAGGGTGCGGCATCGGCTTTCCAGCCGATGGACACCAGCCACGACCGAGCATCAAGGCCGCCTGTTCGCGGAAGCACTCCGCGCTCGGGGAAGAGCTGCGGGAACTCCCGCCGCAGGTCGGTGGCTGCTTCTTCGGAGCTATACCAGCGCTGGAACACAGCGGCAGAGTAAGCTGCGCCAAGTCCTTCAGCGAAACTTTCATCCGTCTGCTGCATGGCTTGGTGAAGTGCAGCCAGATCCTGCTTTTTCAGACTATCCGAGTCCCACGTCCATTGCAGTTGTCCGGCACGATAAGCCTCAAAGCTGGGTACATGCTTGCGATGATCAATAGACGAGGACAGTATAGGGGCTAGTCGGATCAGGTACTCAGCCTGTTCATCCCACTTCCACTCAATATGAATCAGAGTCTTCATCTCTGCAAAGAATGGGAGAACCTCTTCCGCAGGCAACACCACAAGCTCAATCTCTTCAATCTGCCGGATTTCAAGCTCCGTGCCGTAAAAGGAAGGAGCATGCCATGCGAATAGACGCTGCTTCAACGACTGGCCTGACACAAAGTGATGTGTATTCAGCGCACCGTAAAATAGCGCATCGCCATAGCCGGTCAACGCCACGTGTACCTCAATCGTTTCCGTGTATGGGTGAATTAGACTCATGGTATCAGTTTACCTTTCCGAAGTTCCTCCTGCAGAGCGCGCAATCGGCTGTTACGAACAGCCAGTGCAGTAATAAACTGCTCCCACGGCTCTTCTCGCTTCATTTTTTTATATATTTTGGATAGTCGTTTCAGCAGCTTTACTGCGGCTTTATAACCATCCCTGTTCTTGTGTGCGATATAACGCTCCACCGCCTGGTGATAGAACGGCAAAAGCAACTCAGGGGCGTCCTTCTCAATGGGTTGCAATACAGCTACTCGGAATTCGAGAGGTTCAGTGCCTGTGCTCAGCTGAAAATCAATCCACCTGCGCCACTGCCCCCGAGAATGCATGGCATCCTCATAAGCAGGCCTGGAGTGGGGAAGCATGCTGACCAGCGTGTCCCACATCCGGTGCTCTGCATCCGGGACATGCTGGATTGCAGTATCCCACAATCGCATATAGTCCTGTAAAGGAGCATTGCGGCGACCCGCCAGCAGGGGCCCGAGCTGTACCAGCCATTCGGACAGACGTGTCCATTCAGCTGCATCGGTCAGTGTATGGAGAAAGTACAACAGATGTTCCGGCGGAATGCCATAGGCTGAGCTGCCATGGACAAGTTTCTGCCAAGCTGATGAATCCTGTTCCAGATGGTAGTACATCCAGCTCTGTGCCAGAACAAGCGGTAAGGGTAAAGATCCTTTTCTGACGTTCTTCTCTCCGCCGGGGACAGCTCCTTCTGGCGAAATGATCTTTGCTTCTGCTTCGTTCAGTAGATGAAGTTCTGACTCCAACATCGCCTGTTTACCTTGAAGCCAGGGCACAATCCAGTTCAGCCACAGCTTGGAGTAAACGGGTGAGAAGAACATCATATTAGCTGTCTCCGGCAACATCTCTGTCCGCAAATAAGCCGAAGTTTCTTCGAGCCTTGCCCAGACTTGTTCAAATGCCGTGCCCTTCAATCCGGACAAGTCCAGCGACTGGAGCAGAAGGGTCTCAATTCCTTTTTGGAGAGAGTCTACCGCCAGCTGGGCAGGGTAACTTAAATACACAGGAGTATGCGTAATCGAGTTGCGCGCGGGTGGTATACAGTATCGCATGAGGTAAAGCTGAACATGCAGCTCAAACAGCTGATCCATCGCCACTGACATCTTGGGTTTGATCGCGTATAGTTCATCTGCAGCTTCCTGAATGTAGCCCGTCGTTGCCGTTCCTGTCCCGAGTCGCTTAAGGGTCGCTCGAAATAGTTCATGCCATTCAACAATGTCCATTCCAGCGAGTTCGGTTGCCCGCTCCTTAATTGTGCTATACTGGGGTCCATCCGAGGAGATATTGTCTTGGACAGCCTCCTCTTGTTCCGTAACATCGCTGAAGCTATAAGCTCTCGCAGATGTCGAACCTGCCGGTTTGCTGGTTTGTTTCAAGGCAGTACTTGCATGTGCATTGACCAGTGCAGTAACGGGGCGTCCTTGCTGTTCGGCATAACTCATCAATACAGCAGCCATATGTTTGCATGGAGAGTTAACCGGGCAGGCACAATAACTGGTGGACAAGTCCTGCATACGGAGCACAACCTCGTAAGATTCTGATCCTTGTACCTGGGCGGTAATAGACTGAGCATCGTTGAAATTTATAGATACAACACGTTTCTGTTTATAATATTGGAATCCACGCATGATCGTCAGGTTGTTAAAAAGATCTGCAACTTCACGAATCAGTGCTTGCCACTGCGTGTCATCCATGATCTGATCCTTAGGTTTGTTCATCATTCCATCTCCTGGGGTATACATGGTTAACTAATGATGACGTCTTCGACGTCAAGGTCTAGAGTTTCAATGCTTCTATCATATCAGTTCTGGAGATGCTCGTGCAGACGTCATCGGAATCTACTGCACGAATACTCCATATTGTGTATGCTTATCTTATAACGTATGTATTCATTTCAGGAGCGGTACTGGCTGCGCGGCAGCCATATAAAGACTATATTCAACAACAGGAGCGAGCATAGAGATGAAAATCCTTACATTAAATGTCCATGCTTGGGCGGAAGAAAACCAACGAACCAAGATCAGTCAGCTGGCTGATTTTATCAATACACATCAATTTGATATCATATCGATGCAAGAAGTGAACCAGCCGATTCAAGAAACGGCTCTGACCCAAGAGGAATTGCAGACGTATACAGCAACCGAAGCGGATGTGACGATCAAAAAGGATAACTACGCTCATGTCCTGCTACAGCAACTAACCGAGACGTATTACTGGACCTGGATTCCAACACATATCGGGTTTCGTACATACGATGAGGGGCTGGCGATTCTAAGCCGGACACCCATTACTCGTTCATTCGGCGAATACGTGTCCCACATGCGGGATTATAACAACTATCGAACACGCAAAATCGTCGGGATTGAGACTACCCTGGAAGGTGAGTCCACATCCACATGGTTTGTGAACGGACATTATAACTGGTGGGATGATGCACAGGAACCTTTTAAGGGGCAATGGGATTTGACCGAGCGTGTGCTTGCACCTTATATGCATCAACCGTTGTATCTGATGGGGGACTTCAACAATGTCGCGGAGATTCGTGGACAAGGCTACGATTACATGATGGAACATGGCTGGAATGATCTGTATACGACAGCCGAACAAAAAGACGACGGGGCTACTGTGGTTAAAGCGATTGCCGGTTGGGCGAACAATGAACAACCGCTAAGAATTGATTATATTTTCTCGAATCGTCCTGTTCAGGCGCAGATCTCCAACGTTGTGTTAAATGGTAAAAAGGGACCTGTCGTATCCGATCATTTCGGTGTTGCGGTAGAGATATAAGGATATTCCGAGTTTATGCTTTTGCACGTACATTCTCTTTCTCGTGTACGCCTGAATGCTATATTCGATCATGTAGATAGAAAGCCTCCGCTCATATCCCGAACAGGGAATGACTGTGGAGGCTCTTGGTGTGTTATGAAAAACTCATTTCTTATGTAAATCGTGCTGCTTAAATTAAATTTTTCTAAGATTCATTGTTGATCAATAAATGTTTATTCAAGCGCCAGCATCTGCTGTACAAACTTTTTTAGATTTGCACTGGTCTCACTCAGTTGTTCAATACTTTGCATAAATTCAGTCACAAGCTTGGCTTGATCTCCAGTTGCTGTCGTAATCTGGCCAATCTCTTGCTCCATATATTTCATGGAATGCTGCACACTGCCCAGAGAGGTCTCTATATCCGACGCAGCTTGTTTCGTATGATCGGAGAGTTTACGGACTTCACTAGCTACGATGCCGAATCCGGCGCCTTGCTCACCGACACGAGCGGCCTCAATCATTGCGTTTAATCCAAGCAGATTGGTTTGCTCGGAGACTTCACGAATCACGTTAGTGACTTTTGTGACGTTAATCGAATTTTCGGATGCCTTTTGAGAATTTCGCAAAATTTCCTCCGAGGTTGTTGACAGCTGTTCCGAATGAGCTGCAATTTGCTGAATGCCACCAACAAGGGAGTTGATTGTTGTTTCGCTTTCGCTAATCAGCTTTTCCAGTGTAAGGTGATTATCAAGTGCGTAGTTGACCCCCAGTATGCCGACTACTTGTCCGTTTTCTTTTACAGGGATGAGGATGGAATCGAACGGCCTTCCCTGAAGATCACCAGGCATGCGCACAACGGTGCGGGAGTCCTTATTGCTCAGCATTTTGAAATGCTTGTAGTCATCATGTAGTTCGTCGCCGGCTTTTACACCAATATCTAGACTTTGGGCTTCGGAGAAATATAATACCTTTTCATGATCATTGATCGATATGGAGATATCGTCACGGAACATTTGACGTACAAAAGGCATCGTATTGACCAGAGATTCAAGCGTATTCAATATAAATCTGTCCTTTCCAAATTAGTATGGGTTGTTATTAAACTACCTAGTATATATCGGTTGCGTCTCGAATTTCTTTTAACCATGATTGTAACAGGTACCATATATTTCTTGGTTTTGGTAAGCGAAGCGAGGATTTGCGAATACA
This sequence comes from Paenibacillus cucumis (ex Kampfer et al. 2016), assembly GCF_019748695.1. Classification (NCBI taxonomy): domain Bacteria; kingdom Bacillati; phylum Bacillota; class Bacilli; order Caryophanales; family Paenibacillaceae; genus Paenibacillus; species Paenibacillus cucumis (ex Kampfer et al. 2016). The sequence goes on from NZ_JACLIC010000036.1 coordinate 165,573, forward strand.
GTGTAAGCGTAAACAAAAATCTATAGCCACCATGAGCTGTGTCAGTTATACTAGGATTATTAATCGATACGAATGGTAAAAGAAATGCTGTCGCTTGCTCATAAAGGGGTATCCTCATTGAGGTTAAGCGCTATATCTATATCATGAAAATAAGTGAACAACGTCCTGTAAACAAGCATGGGCTTTTATAAGATTGAGAAGTACTTCAACATGAGAGGAATGTGGCATTCAATGACAACGTATTTCAGTGAACCGCAGAGCATGTATTATCGATTCGGAGAAGATCAGGAGCAGGTATTGAAGGTGCTTGCCGAGAGATATATTGGTGCCAATGCACAGGCCGATTTTGTGTACCGTGCGTTTCAGCAATCCGGCATTTTGCAAAATGATAAAGGGCTCTATGATCTGAATCTTGGTAAACGCTTTCCAGACGCGCCGAAAGATCATATCTCCTACGCCGCAGCGCTGGTATGGGGGGATGAGAACCGTAATCTCGATGTGCTGGTACGTTGCTATGGACCGGTACGTTTTTATTTTAACAACGAGTTGATCTACCGTTCTACGGTCATTGATGAGATAACGCCAGATGCCACGGTGAAGCTTGGAATCGACATCGAGCCCGGCTGGAATACCGTGTGGCTGGAGATGAAAAACACCCCTGCCGGATTCGGATGCCAGTTCGGTTCCGATGAAGGCAAAGTACGTATTTTGAATGTACTTGCTCCTTTTCAAGAGCGTTCGGGGCAAGCGGGATGGGTCTTCTCTGAACCTGTTACATCTGCACAAGCCCAGCCAAACCTGCTCGCGAGTCAAGGAGAGAGTAATCTAAAATGGTTGCCAGAGACCCAGTGGTCTGCTTCCGAACAGAATAAATCGGCTTTGGAACGAATCTATGGACTGCTTCCAGGCAGACACGCTTATGCATGGACGAATCTGAACAATCGTGATACCTCTGGACGTCCGGTTCGATTATCTGGACAATCCTCTGGTCCAATACAGATCTGGCTCGGGGACAAGTCAGTTGCAACAATAAAAAACGCAGGATCGTTTGAAGTGGAGGTTGAAGCCACATTTGGCCGAAATGATCTTCTGGTACGAAGTGAATGTCAAGCTGGTGCTGGCTCATGGGGATTTGACCTGAAAGCTTCTGTCGGTAAAGAGTCTCTTCAGTTGGAGCTTCCGCAACGAGTGCAGGGAGCATTGGAAGAATGTTGGTTCTATGCAGGTCCATTTGAATCTGGAGCCGAGCCAGAACTTGCAGATTTGATGCGTTTGGATCGTGTGTACCGGACTAATGCAGGACAACAAGGCACAGGAACGAGCGGCGTTTCGCAAGCAGGGCGGACGTACTGGCGTTTGGATCGGCCGGATACGTTCATCCGACCTTATTATGAAAATGCGATGCTGAGCAATAAATGGACCGTGGGTAGTGTAACCAACTATGGACGTTGGGATTACCCGCTGGGTGTTACCGTCTATGGCCTGCTCCAGGCAGGACGATATATGCAAAGAACAGATATTACCCGTTATGCCGCAGAACATGTACAGTCATGCACTCAGATGTATGAGTATTCTCTATGGGATCGTGAGCAGTATGGTTTTCCTTCTATTAATCAGCAGTTAATTATGTTGAAGATGTTGGATAACTGTGGTTCCTTCGGCTCAGCGATGCTGGAATCATATACGGAATGCAAGGAACCAACCTTCCTTCCCATTGCTGAACGAATCGCGGACTTTATGCTTAACCGTTTGGAGCGTCAAACGGATGGGGCGTTCTATCGAACATGTGCTGGGGAATATGCCGAGAATACGATGTGGGCAGATGACCTTTACATGAGTACACCGTTCCTTGTGCGGTATGCTCGTGTGACAGGGAAATCCGAAGCACTCGATGAAGCGGCCAAACAGTTTTCGTTGTATCGCAAATATTTGTTTATGCCTGAATACAAGATCATGTCTCATGTATATGATTTCAAATATAAACAGGCGACTCAGATTCCTTGGGGGCGTGGTAACGGGTGGACTCTTTTCTCCCTGACAGAAGTACTGGAGGCATTGCCTGAAGACCACGCGGAGCGTCCCGCTTTAATCGAGTTTTTCAACGAGCTATGCGAGGGTTATGCAGCACTGCAAAGTGAGAGCGGGCTCTGGCATCAAGTATTGAATCATTCGGAAACGTATCTGGAAGCCTCCTGTACAGCTATGTTTGCGTATGGTTTCGCACGTGGTGTGCGTTTCGGCTGGTTTAAAGATCCTTCGGCATACGTTACGGCAGCTCAGCGGGCTTGGAAGGGACTGGTGAGCAACGCCATTGACCGTCAAGGGAACGTTCACGGCGTATGTAGCGGATCAAGATATGCATTCACAGCTGAATACTACGATCAAGATTTGCGGACGGTTACCAATGACAACCATGGCATTGGGATCATGATGCTGGCTGGAACAGAGGTAGCCAAAATGGAGAAACATTTATCGGAGCGCACGGCGAAGTCTACAGCGTCTACTGTACATTCCGGATAGAACGAGGTTGTATCAGCTTCCCACCTGCTTCATTTTTTAGGTTTGTTCATCATGAAGAGATAAGCGCCACCGGGAATGTGGTTTCCGGTGGTTTTTCTTTCCTGTGAACCCCTTACTTTTTTGACAGGATAGCTTACTTTTGTTTATGTCATGTACAGAGACAGGCGATTACAATAGTTTTGTAAGCGATTTCATATAAGCAAAAAGGGGAGGAAATTCATTCATGATCATCACCAAAAAGTGGGTAACCCTGTTCTGCCTGTCCCTGTTATTATTCGCTACAGCCTGTTCTGGAGGAACCTCAAGCACACCGGCATCTTCCGGTGATTCAGGCCAAGGCGGTACTTCTGACAAAATTGAACTGCGCATGACCTGGTGGGGGTCACAGACCAGACATGATCTGACAACCAAAGTGATCAAACTGTTTGAAGAGAAACATCCAGGCATTACAATTAAAGCTGAATATTCGGGCTGGGATGGATATTTTGACAAACTTACGACTCAGGTTGCCGGTTCGAACGCTCCGGATATCATCCAGATGGACTACGCGTTTCTGACGGACTTTGCACGGCGCGGTGCTTTGCTTGACCTGACGCCATATGCAGATAAAGAGCTGCGAATCAAAGACCACGACAAGAGCATGATTACAGCCGGATCGATCGACGATAAACTATATGCCATCACCCTTGGGGTGAATGCGCCAGGTGTCATTTATGACGCAACATTATTCCAGCAACTGGGCATTGAAGAGCCGAAGGAAAGCTGGACATGGGACGACTTCTCAGCGATAGCAGCCAAGATTGCTGCAGCGAAGGGAGACGGATTCTACGGTTCGGCTGACATTTCCGGTGCTACGAATATGTTTGAGGTATTTGTACGCCAGTCCGGTAAAGGGTTGTTTGAGGATGGCACCATGACAGCAACAAGTGACCAATTGAAAGAGTGGTTTGAGATGTGGGCTGCATTGCGTGAGAACAGAGGAGCTACATCCGCTGAAGTCGCTGCTTCCACAACCAATGCACTCGAAACCAGACCGATTTCTTTGGGTACAGCGGCTATGGACTTTGCGTGGTCCAACCAACTGCTTACGTTCCAACAAGTGAACAAAAACCAGGATCATAAGCTTGGCATTCAAGTGTTGCCACATGGTGTGAACGAACAACGGATCGGTGAGTATCTGAAGCCAGGCCAGTTCCTGTCCGGTTATGCCAAATCCAAACATCCAAAAGAAGTAGCTATGTTCATTGACTTTATGGTGAATGACCCTGAAGCGACAGCGATTCTTGGATCAGAGCGCGGTGTGCCAGTCAATGCGAGTATCCGTGAGCAGATGCAGCCGAAGCTGTCAGATGCAGAGAAAGTCATTTTCCAATTCATTGATACGGTATCCAAACATTCCAGTGAAATTAGCCCGCCATACCCGCAAGGTTTTGCTGAAGTGGACACGAGTTTCAAAAGTGCAAGCGAACAGATCGCTTTTGGTCAAGGTAGTATGACAGACATCATTGCCCAGTTTATTGAGGGCGCCAAAGCAACGCTTGGATCAAGCCAGTAAAGAGAATAGAACTTGTAGCTATAGACGAGTTTTACCTGTATCTGTATTTGTAGATATGTCTACAAGATATATCTACAAATACACCTGGCGGAAACCGTTCCGATGAATTCAAATCCTGCGGGGAGGTTGCGAAAATGACGACATCACAGGTCAGTCAAGCCAGAATCGAGAAAGTAGCCGCCCGGCGCATGAAACGTCGATACGCCCATAATGGAGCCGCTCTGCTCTTTCTCGCTCCTTGGCTTGTCGGATTAGTATTTCTGACCCTGGGTCCCATGCTTGCTTCGTTATACATTTCCTTTACCGATTATAGTATTCTTGCCGCTCCAAACTGGGTCGGTCTGAATAACTACGTCACCATGTTTACGTCTGACAAGCTGTTCACCAAGTCACTTCAGGTGACATTTACTTACGTTGCTGTCTCCGTCCCACTCAAACTGATTTTTGCCTTATTTGTCGCGATGCTGCTCAACAAAGGCATTCGCGGACTTGGCATATACCGCACCGTGTATTACATCCCTACATTGCTGGGAGGCAGCGTAGCTATCGCAATGTTGTGGCGCAAAATGCTGGGCGGTGACGGATTGCTCAACAGCGTACTGGCGATGGTAGGCATTAAAGCACCTGACTGGGTGGCTAATCCGAAGTACGCACTGTATTCCATTGTTCTGTTGTCTGTATGGCAGTTCGGTTCATCCATGATCATCTTCCTGGCAGGACTCAAACAGATTCCACCGGAGTATGATGAAGCGTCTGCGGTAGACGGTGCGGGTCCGATGCGGAGATTTTTCTATATCACGTTGCCGATCCTGTCACCTGTCATCTTCTTTAACTTAGTTATGCAGCTGATTACGTCCTTTCAATCGTTCACACAGGCCTTCATTATCAGTAACGGCAGCGGGGGTCCTGTAAATTCCACATTGATGTACTCTCTCTATCTGTACAAAAAAGGGTTCTCCTTCTTTCAGATGGGTTATGCTTCTGCCATGGCGTGGGTGCTGGTAATCCTGATCGGCGTATTTACATTGCTCGTATTCCGCAGCAGCAAGTTGTGGGTACACTATGAGGATGGTGGAAAATCATGATTGGACAACGTAACTCCGTAGCATGGATTGTCACCAAACATGTACTGATTTCAGGTATTGCCCTTGTGATGCTCTATCCTGTTCTGTGGATGCTGGGCAGCTCGTTCAAGCCGGGGCACATGATTTTTACAGAAACTTGGTTCTGGCCAAAGGAATGGAATTGGCAAAATTACATGACGGGCTGGTCCGGCGCTCAGGGGAATGCCTTTTCCAAATTTCTGACCAACTCCATCGTTCTGTCGCTTGGAGCCGTGCTGGGCAATGTGATCTCCTGTTCGATGGCGGCCTATGCCTTCGCCCGGCTAAACTTCCGCTTCAAAGCAATCTGCTTCGGGCTAATGCTGATGACGATTATGCTACCGCACCACGTTACGCTAATCCCGCAGTATATTCTCTTTAATCAGTTGGAGTGGGTGAATACGTACTTGCCACTTGTTGTACCAAAATGGTTGGCAACTGACGCGTTTTTCATCTTCCTTATGGTACAGTTTTTCCGGGGATTACCGCGAGAACTGGATGAAGCAGCGACGATCGACGGTTGTGGCCCGGTAAGAATCTATACCAAAATCATTATCCCGCTCGCTTTTCCGGCACTGGTAACGACGATGATCTTTACGTTTTTGTGGACGTGGGATGATTTCTTCAGTCAATTGATCTACCTGAGCGATGTGAGCAAGTACACCGTTCCGCTGGGACTACGCCTGTTCCTGGATTCGAGCTCACAGTCCGATTGGGGTCCGATGTTTGCCATGTCTGTGTTATCCCTTGTGCCATGTTTTATCGTATTTATCGTGTGTCAGAAGTACTTCGTGGAAGGAATCGCGACCTCTGGGCTCAAAGGGTAATTCCAAGACGAAACGAGTTGATTCCGAGTGCGAAAAACAAGATGGTCTGCCTACATTCTTCAAAAGTTGCAACAAAGCAAGCTCTCCACATTGATGGTGACTTGCTTTATTGCGTTTAATTTACTGCTTGTCTCCATTATTGTATGGCTGGCTTATCAATCCTTCTCTGCGGTCACATTTACCGAAATCAGCAAAGCACGTCTTGCTCTTTTGAATGAGAGCACCAGGCGAGGCTTTGATTTTATTACTGGGGTAACGGGCACGTCCTATGGGCTCGCAAGCAACAGGGAGTTGTCCAACTTGCTGGATACATCCAATACGGGCAGGTTGGCACAAATTCATCAGCGGAGAGAGGTTTCAAAAATTCTGGATCATACCATGGTGGTGAGTGATGGGATTACCTCGATTGAGCTGTATACGGATGCTTTTAATGAAGTGACAGTTACCATGGCTGACCGTATTTTCCCTGTAGATGCTATATCGAATGATTCATGGTTTGCCGCACTGGAGAAGGCGGACGCAGCCTGGGTTCCGTTACGTGAGAATGAATCGGGACAATCCTTGGTTGGATATGCACAGCGGATCTATGATAGTCGAGGCGGGACGGTCGCTTATGTGCTCATTCGTCTAAGCAGAGCAGATATCGTACGCAGGTTTGCCGATGTTCCAATGGTGCTTGATGGCAAAGTGCTACTGGTGGATACCGCCGGCAATGTGGTGATGCAGATGGGGAAGGCTGATCCGTCAGGGGGAAGTACAGGTCAGTCCGATCAAGAAGATCAATCACGTCCCGAAGAAAAGCAGACCATAGCTCAAGGAACGGTGGACGGGACTGACTCATCATCTTCTATTATAGATAGTGCCTGGATTCAGGAGCATGCTCGCCCTGGAGAAGACGGATTCGAAGTAGTATCAGGTCAACCGGGAGGGGCACAACTGGTGCTGTACTCCAGACCTGCTATGCTTCAGTGGCGTCTTGTGCAGACCATTCCTGTATACACCTTGTTATCCCCGGTTCGCCAAGCAGGGTGGCAGATCCTTGGCATCGCTGTGCTTGGGCTTCTATGCTCGGCTGTGCTCGCGTATTTGTTTGTACGGCAGATTATCCGCCCTTTGCGACAGTTGATCAAACGAATGAGGCAACTCGAAAAAGGAGACTTCGACACTCGTGTACAGCTCTCCTTCACGGAGGAGTACGCTCATCTGGCATATGGTTTTAACCATATGGCTTCACAGCTTACGATGCTGATGGAGCAGGTCAAAGAAGAGAGTCGAGCGAAACGGGAAGCGCAAACCAGCTTGCTTGAGGCTCAGATCAAACCTCATTTCTTATACAATACGCTGGATATGATTCACTGGCGTGCGCTTGATTATGAAGCGAAGGACATCAGTCGTATGATTGTGCAACTGAGCAAGCTGCTGCGGATCGGGCTGAGTGGGGGCAGATTGTTTATCCGTGTAAGGGATGAATTAGAGCATGCCCGTTGTTACGTCAGCATTCAATCTGAACGCTTGCCATTCTCGATTCAATATGAGGAACGCATTGATCCACGTATACGTGGGTGTCACATCCCCAAGATCATCTTGCAACCCTTTATTGAAAATGCCGTGATGCATGGGCATCCATTGGAAGGAACGTTGCGTATCCAAGTATGTATTGCCCCGGCGGAAGGGTCTGTTGCTGACATCACCATTCGAATCATGGATAATGGGCAAGGTTTGCCGGAGGATTGGAACATGGAGGATGCACGAGGTATCGGTGTTCGTAATGTACATCAACGTATTCAGTTGTATTGTGGACAAAGGTATGGCGTGCAACTACGGAATGGAAGTTCAGGCGGTGTCGAGGTGGAGATTACACTACCGCGCATTGAGACCGAAGAGCATTTAAATCTGTGGCTGGACGGTGAAAAATGATGAAAACCATTATGCTTGTCGATGACGACCCGCATATTATTAAAGCGCTGACCGAGCATATTAACTGGCCCTCCCTGGGCCTGAGTATTGCTGGTACAGCTGCGAGTGGAGTGGATGCACTTGAGCTGTTCCAGCGCGTGCATCCGGATCTTGTCATGACCGACGTATACTTGCCGGGCATGACTGGACTTGAAGTCACGCAGGAGTTGCGGCGTGACTATCCCCACTTGCCGATTATCATCCTTAGTGGATATGACGAGTTCGAAAACGCCAGAGCGGCTATGCGCTGGGGCGTGAATCACTTTTTGCTAAAGCCAGCGGAGGTGGAAGAGATTGAGTCAGTGCTACGGGAAGTGTTGCTGGAACAAGATGTGCGAGAGCGGCGAGAGCGGCTGGAGCGGACGTATAAACAAGAAGCGGGAAGAGTGCTCCCTTACTTACGCAAACAGTTTCTTCATGAATTGCTGACCACACGTTATCGAGCGGACGAATTGCCCGAGGCACGGATGGATTATATCGGGTTTCAAATCTATGATAAGGTTCGTGCAGTCAGTTTGCAGTTGAATCGTCCGGGTTTTATGACACGTATGAAAGAGCGAGACTGGCAACTGTTACGTTATGGAGCGGCGGATATCATCCAGGAAACAGTGAAGCAACAGACTGCTGAGATGGCGAATTGCCAAGTGGAGGTTGTGGATTATTCGGATCAGGTATTTGTACTCGTTATGCTTGGAGACAAGGATTATTTTGAGGACTTGCAGGCTCTCGTAGGTCGCATGATTGATCAGATCTTTACGTATCTGAAAATTGAAGTTAGCGCCGGCATTGGTCGGGTGAAAGAGCATCCCTGCGAGGTCATCGATTCTTATCTGGAGAGCAGGGAAGCGGTAGAACGAGCGGAGTTTCAGGGTGGGAACCGCATTTATCATGTGGAGACATCGGAAGAGGTGGAGCGAAGCGCGACAGATTATTCATTGTTGCTTCATCAATGGGATGAGGCGTGGGCCGATCTACGGATTGATCAGGCGGAGGAGGTCTGGCTTCAATTATTCCATTCGCTACAAGAGGGGAACTGTGCAAGCATTCAGGATGCCCAGGTGGTAGCGGTTAGTTTATTTGATACGATGATGCATAGCTGGAAAAAGCAACAGCCGATGCTGACACCGCCTCTCACGATGAGTGACTTCCTGCGTGAAATACAGTCGAAATATGCCTTGCATGATCTGATAAACTGGATGGATGGCGTCATTAAGGGATGGCTGGAGCAGATCCGCAAGGAGATGGGCGAGAAGAAAAGCAACAAACTTATCGCTCAAGTGAAACAATACGTTGAGGAACATTACGCAGAGGAGATCAGTTTCGAGGCCATTGCCAAAGGTCTTTTTGTGCATCCCAAGTATTTAAGCCAGCTATTCAAAAGGGTAACCGGAGAGAATTTCGTCAGCTACCTGAACGGATACCGTATCCAGCGGGCAGTGGAGCTACTGCAGTCGGGACATTATATGGTGTACGAAGTCAGTGAAATGACGGGGTTCCGCAATGCGACGTATTTTAGTCAGGTGTTCAAGATGTTGACGGGGAAAAGCCCGTCAGAGATTGGCTGAGTGGATTAGTTGTCAGTCTGGCAGGTTGAAGATTCGGGATTCTAAGTCAGATCGAGTGAGGTTGGCGCACCGAACAGAGCAGTATATAGAAGAGAATAAGACAAGGTGAGTGTGGAATGTAGCCTAAACAGAGTTGATGATGTTGTTAATGTTAAGGTTGAAAGGTGTGAGAGAGGCGAGATGATCATTGATGATCAGGAGTACCTAGTCAAAGGAATGCAATATACCATTCGTTCAGCCGTGGAAAAGGATGTAGATACGTTGTGCTCACTTCGTGTACAGCTAGACGGTGAGACGGATAATATGGATCGTGAAGCGGGCGAAGCCTACATTGATGCTTCGGGGTTCCAAGAGTTGATTCGCATGGATACCGCAAAACGTAACAATCTGTTTCTGGTTGCTGTGGCATCAGGTGACATTGTCGGGTACTGCAGGTGTGCTGGATCTGAGTTGAAGCGTTTTTCGGATCAGGTCGAGTTTGGGGTATGTGTTGCCCGTTCCTTCTGGGGATATGGTATAGGAAGAGAGTTACTGAAATCGTCCTTACATTGGGCGGATGAACAAGGGATCGAAAAGGTAACGTTAAAGGTACTTTCAACGAATGATAAAGCGATACGATTATATAAGATGAGTGGTTTTGAGATTGAAGGAGTCCTCAAGCGAGATCGAAGGCATGCGGATGGAGAGTATTACGATACAGTGATGATGGCCAGATTTCCCGATGGAACGAGATAACATATGAAATTAGGGGTCTTTGCTTAGTAGCTAGAATACACGGAACAAATGTTACCATAGATAGTTTTATCCCTATTGCTAGATGGAAGGGTTGTATGATTAATACAAGCTAGCTGAGAATAAACATTTAAAAAATAAGAGCTGGTCTAGTATCACAGGATTCCTTGGATAAATTTAAATGATGAGTATTTTATAAGGTGTATTTCATGTGTAGCTGAAACGAGTAGGGTAAGTAAAGGAATGTAGTGTGTGAGGGCAGTTTCAATTATCATTATAGAAGCAGGCTGATGTTATATGGTTTTGATCTAATGTCGACATATAGATGGGATATTTTACAAGTTGCAAAAAGGTTGTATGTTATGATATATTCTAAATCCGGCCAAGAAAACACAGTTTACACGGTGCGGCAAGCAAATAAAAACAAGCTTCAAAAGAAACTTGAAAAAAAGAGCTTGCAAAGTTGGTTCGGAAGTGGTATGATATAAAAGTTGCTGAAGCGAATGAGTGACGGTGACTGAATACGTTTGATCTTTGAAAACTGAACAACGAGTGAGTAAACATTCTGCTTGCAGAATGACGTGAAGGTTTTTGGTACATGCCATCTGGCTGTATGAAAACCGGAACACAAATGAGATTTTTAATCTCGTCAGATTCAAAATGAGCTTATCGCTCTTTTCAATAACTTTATTGGAGAGTTTGATCCTGGCTCAGGACGAACGCTGGCGGCATGCCTAATACATGCAAGTCGAGCGGAGTTGATGGAAAGCTTGCTTTCCTGATACTTAGCGGCGGACGGGTGAGTAACACGTAGGCAACCTGCCCTCAAGCTTGGGACAACT
>NZ_JACLIC010000037.1:0-6197 GCF_019748695.1 Paenibacillus cucumis (ex Kampfer et al. 2016)
CTCCGGACGATTTACGTATCCACGAGCCACACCTTCACCGGAAACGTATAACTCACCAGGTACACCTAACGGTTGAAGCCGTTTTCGTTGGTCAAGTACGTATGTCGATAGGCCAAAAAGCGCTCTACCAATATTTTGAACATGACTTTGTGTATCTTTATCATTAATTTCTTTATATGTAACATGGACAGTCGTTTCAGTGATGCCATACATATTAATTATGCTGATATCTGGATTATTTTCATGCCATTCTTTCAACATATAAGGCTTTAAGGCTTCCCCACCAAGAATCACATAACGCAACGGATTAGGAGCTGGTAGATCACCCTCCATAAAATGGTAAAAAGAGGAAGGTGTTTGATTAAACACAGTTACTTGATTGCTCAAAATAAGCTCTCTCATCTCCATAGCATTTCTAGCAACTTCCAGAGGCACTACTATTAATTTTCCGCCAAAGAACAAAGCCCCAAATATCTCCCACACTGAAAAATCAAAACAATATGAATGAAAAAAAGTCCACACGTCATTTTCATTGAAATTATATAAAGTACGACTGTTTGAAAATAGATGAACTACATTCTTATGTTCAACCGCAACTCCTTTAGGTACACCTGTTGATCCGGACGTATAGATGATATAAGCCAGGTGATTATAGTCAGATACATCAGGACGTTCGTTTTCAGAATATTGTTCCAATTGCAAACGACCATGCTGGAACTTGCTTTTCGGTTTAAGCGATATAGATAAGGGACTCGCCTTGTCTATAGAAACCAAAACGTCATATCGAAATTGGGTCAATTCGTTAGGAATCGTAAATTTTTTTTCAGTTATGCTCACATCGCATATATTTGGAAAATCATGAGGAAGATCATTAAAGAAACTTTTAGAGATAAAGAGCTCCGATGTAAATTCAGTTTTTGTGTTGTATTCTGGGTTCTCTTTTTTGAAAGATTTTAGGGATCGAAGTAAATCTTGTTTCGTATCCAAATCCATTACATCACCAAAGAATATAACACCATTATTTGACATCAATTCAATAATACTTGCTATTAATTGTTTTAAATAATTATGCCCATGAAATAATTGAATTACGCTGTTCAGAATAACAATATCAAATTGACCTTCACCTAACTTGCCAATTTCATGTGCAGGAAGACATTTCAGTTTTATATTTTCCTGAGCAGTTTTACTAACTTGGACACGGCATTTTTCAATGATTACATTAGATATATCCGTTCCATAATATAAACCTACGTGAGGAGAAATTCGGAACATACTTAATCCAGAAGCACACCCTATCTCGAGTACCCGAGTTTCAGGCCCCAAGTACGGTTTTAATTTGAGATATGCATTTTCTGCATATTCATCCATTTCTTCAACGGAAAATGCCTCTCTATTGTAACTGTTAACCCATGCTCCACCTTCAATGTTATTTGTAGCTTTTTTCCCAATGTATTCCCAAATTTCATTATCCATCATTTCATTCCGCGAAGCATCTTCTCCATCTAGAACACTGTCTATATCAAGACAAACGTAACTTTGAAAGCAATTACATTCCCACTGAAGTGTATTCAATAATTGGATTTGCTTTTGTGATGAGACGACAACTCGAACTTCAGCATCATTCAGAATGGATGAGATTCTTTCCAAAGGGTACTCCGGATCTAGAGGAACGTATGCCCCGCCTGCCTTAATAATTCCGAGGATTGCCACAATCATATCAGGAGTTCTCTCAATTAAAATTCCAACCTTTTCTTGCGGCAGTATCTTTCGATCAGTCAACAAGTAATTCGCAAGTTGATTGGCTTTCTGGTCTAGCTGAGAATAAGTTAAACTACTTTCCCCGCAAACAACTGCTATTTTGTCAGGATTACAGTCAACTTGTTCTTCAAAACGCTTATTTATTGTTGTTACAGGAGATTCTTTTTTTGTATTATTGGACATATCCAAAATAAGAGCTTTCTCTTCTTGATGGAGCACATCAAAGTTGTGAAGATGCTCTTGTTGAATTAATAATTTCTCCAGGCATGTGGCGAAGTGCGATAACAGTTGCTCAACAAATCTTTTACTGAACCTCTGTTCTTGATACTGTAAGCGCAAGTTGATAGAGTCATCTACTCTATCGAAGACAAACGAAATATCAGAAGAAAGCTGAGTCATATCTTCATGGACATTTGCCATCATTACAATAGTTTTATAAAATGCCTCTTCGTGACCGCTAGATTCAGTAGCAAATAAGGTATCCGCATGCCATTTTTCGGATTTCATGATGGCCTCTCTGCAAGCAGTAATATATGAAGAGAAAGTTTCACAAGGCTCAATGTCTGTGGAAACCAACAGCATTTGCTTACTCTGCTTGCCCGTAGATTTTTTAAATACGGGCACAGCAACCACAGGTCGGGTTTCTCCATTATAGCGGTACACCATGTACTGAACAGCACTTAGCAAAACAATGAATACTCCGTAATCTGATCCTTTACTAATGCGAACAATTTCTTTTCCGATAGGATCGGGCATCCTATAAATTAAGGATGCCTGACCACTCGAAAAAGTACTGTCCCCTGTATCCCAGACAAAGCCACTGATGTTTCCGGCTTTCATCAAATCATTCTGAAGCTCTGTATTAGGAGTTATAGGATAATTCATGCTTAGTCCTCCGTCACTTTGGTTACTATAGGTTCATACTTTTACTAAAAATCAAAGTCCACGCGTTCAAGGAAGCTATCAACGTTATGGTGCTTGTCCCTGCCTGAAATTTTAATATCCAAAAGACTAATATCCGGATTGGATATCACTTGCCGCAATATATCAAGGAAGTCCTCACATAATAGTTTTACAGAGCTGTCACTGAATAATCCTCTGGCATACTCAAACGCGAAATGTATATCACCCTGTACTTCCTCCGCTTCAAGCTTCAAATCAAATTTTGTTGTACGAGTATGATATGGGATATACGTAACGTTCAATCCGCCAAGTTCGGGCAACTGCAAATCCAGATTCTGCAGAACAAACACGGTATCGAACACAGGATTTTTACCCATTTGATGTGGGACATCCAGAAGCTCCACCAATTCCTCAAAAGGATATTCCTGATTATTAAAAGCATTGATCATGTTTGATTTCACTATGGTCAAAACCTCACGAAAACTATTAGCAGGATGTGACTGGGTTCTAATCGGTAATATATTCACAAACATACCTACCATTGGATCTAAGTCTGGATGAGTCCTTCCTGCAATCGGGCAGCCAGTTACAATATCATTTTCTCCCGAAAGTTTCGACAACAAAATCTGAAAACAAGTCATCAAGAACATGTACAATGAAACACCTTCATTAGATATTGCAGTATACACCTGTAACGCCAGCTCTCCACCGGAATAAAAATCGATCCAACCACCCTCCGATAAAGAATTCTTATCCCTAGGTGCATCGTAAGGCAAACTGAGAGCAGGAATTCCATCCTGAAACATATTTGCCCAATAGTTTTTTTGTGAAGACAGTTCACCGTTTTCTATTCGAGCTTTCTGCCATACAGTAAAGTCTTTATACTGAACACCCAGAAGTGGCAATTCAATTCCACTAAACAAACTCATCAAATCATTAACAATAATTTTTAATGAGAAACCATCGCCGACAATATGGTGTATGTCAACAATTAATAAGTGCTGATACTCCGACTTCCTAATAAGATACGTTCGTATAAGTGGAGCTACAGATAGATCAAAGGGTTGAATTAATTCTTTTATCAGCAACTCATTATCTTTTTCAACCGAGATATTGTTGATAACCTTAAGCTGGAATGGTACTTCATCATGAATGACTTGAACAGGCTCTCCGCCGATCCATAAAAAGGATGTTCTTAATATCTCATGTCTTTCAATCAGCTTACGAAGCGCTTGTTCCAATTGTGCCACGTTCAAACTGCCTTTTAGCTCTAAGATATGAGCCATATTATAGCTAACACCTATATCTCCGAATTGTTCCAATAACAGCATACGTTTTTGAGCAGATGAGACCGGATAGAAGGGCTGCATTATAGCTTTATCAATCCGTTTTTGTTTTTGTTTTTCCGCTTGCTGAATATAGACTGCCAGCTGCTCAATCGTCGGTCCAATAAATATTTCCTTTAATGGAATTTCGATCTCAAAAGCTTGTTGTATCCGGAATGTAAGCTGAGTTGCCTTCAATGAATGTCCCCCAAGGTCAAAGAAGTTCTCTCGGATTCCAACGTGCTTTGTGTCCAATAACTCTTGCCATAACTCTGCTAACCGAAGCTCAGTTGTATTACGAGGCGCTTCATAGTTAAGCTGATTTATCCCTTTCACAGGTTTTGGAAGATCCCGGCGATTTACCTTTCCGTGTATTGTCGTCGGCATTTCATCTATTTGTATGAAATGAGATGGAATCATGTAAGCCGGAACCCATTTAGCTAGATTCTTCTTACATTCTCTGGTATCCAGTTCTTTTTCAGCTACTACATATGCACAAAGTATTTTTTCACCGTTTTGTTCATCCCAATCCACAACAGCAGCCGCCTGAATTCCTTCCTGTTGTAATAACAGATTTTCAATCTCCTCACACTCAATTCGATAACCACGAATTTTCACTTGGTGATCTCTACGTCCAATGTACTCAATTTCACCGCTTGACAACCATCTGCCTAGATCTCCTGTTCTGTACATCCTGCATTCCGCAGCCTTCAGATTTGTAGGAAAACTGCTGGCATTCAATTCCGGTTGATTCTGATAGCCTCGTGCCAATCCTACACCTGATACATATAGTTCACCGATCACTCCAATAGGCTGCAACAGACCATTTGAATTTAGGATGTGGATTTTTGTATTAGCTATTGGAGCACCTATAGGAACAGGACGTTCAATTGGATGATTCGTACAGTCATAGTAAGTGACATCTACCGTCGCCTCTGTAGGACCATACAAATTAAGGAGACGCGGAATTTCCTGATTACATTCTAAACAATTACGGAATCTTTCTATCTGCTCGGATTTTAGAGCTTCCCCGCTTAAAAATATATAGCGTAGTCCTCTCAGCTTATGGGCTTCAGCAAAGCGTTCCACTTGTTCAGTCATAATCTGGAACATTGATGGTACAAAGTGAATAACACTTACACCCGCTTTTTCTATAGTATCCAGTAACAAACCTGGATCTTTCTCTCCGCCCTGCGGTAGCATGTATACACTGGCTCCTGCAATGGCCCACCACAGCAACTCCCATACCGAGACATCAAATGTAAATGGTGTTTTTTGCAAAATTACATCTTTCCGTTCAAGAGGATACTCACGTTGCATCCATTCTAATCGATTGACTATTGAACGATGTTCGATCATAACACCTTTGGGCCTTCCTGTTGTTCCCGACGTGTAAATGACATAAGCCAACCCGCTAGATTCTACAGACGGTAATTGAATCGGCTTTGGCTCTTTCATATCCTCCAGCAGTATTATGCTGACTTTAGAACAGCCAAGCACAGGGAGCCATTTCTTTTTCTCAAGTAGTACAACTTTTACTGCACTATCCACCAACATATATTGAATTCTATCCTCAGGCAGACTCGGATCTATCGGTAAATAGGCACATCCAGCCTTCATAATTCCTAAAATACCGATCATCATTTCTAAAGAGCGTTCTCCGACAAGGGCAACAACCTCGTCTTTTTGTACTCCTTGAGCGAGAAGCAGGGCAGCCGCTTGGTTTGCCTTCGCATTCCACTCACGATAAGTCAAATGACCT
Organism: Paenibacillus cucumis (ex Kampfer et al. 2016); assembly: GCF_019748695.1. Classification (NCBI taxonomy): domain Bacteria; kingdom Bacillati; phylum Bacillota; class Bacilli; order Caryophanales; family Paenibacillaceae; genus Paenibacillus; species Paenibacillus cucumis (ex Kampfer et al. 2016). The sequence continues at coordinate 5,752 of NZ_JACLIC010000037.1, forward strand.
TCTGGACTATCAATTGCCCTCTGATCCGGTGTTTTCATAACTTGGGCTTCAATCAAAGCATGCAGTGGTGTTTCTTTGGTATATAAAGTGTCAGTTTCATTAAATCCAGCCAGAGCCAGTTTGTCTTGTTCAGATACTACATCAATATTTGACAATAGCATGTCGGGTGTGTGTGTCATTTGCTTCAGAACAATAGAAAAACTGTCAATCCAACGTTGCACCGTAGTCGACCGATAAAGTTTGTTGTTGTACCCAGCATAAAGTTTGAGTGTGTCCTCAACCTCAATGAAGTTCCAAAATACATCAAACTGAATATAACGTTGCGTAACTTCAAGCATCGTAATCTGTACTTGCGGCAGTTCCAGCACCTGACGATCCATATTTTGCAGTGCAAACATCACATCAAACAGCGGATTCCGGCTCACTTCCCGTACAAGTTCCAGCTT
>NZ_JACLIC010000038.1:0-43072 GCF_019748695.1 Paenibacillus cucumis (ex Kampfer et al. 2016)
AACTGTCGCACTTGGCTTGACAATCCGTCAATGTTAAATAAGAGTCATGTCAAAAATTAAGATTGATTATGTTGAAGCAACCGGCTTATCTCTTTTAGCTATGCTTCGAATTCCTTGACACCATATGTTCAGTGAAAGGTTCTTTTTTTAGTTCCCGATACTTCCTCATCCACTGATGCAACGTGCTTAGATACAAATATAAATCTTGGAAGGCTCTCATTATTACTCATGGTGGGTCTTTTTCTTGATGATATGATGAATTGAGTTGATTGTAGGAATAAATAAAATAGTACGATATTAGAAAATGCAATCTTTTTCAAATTTTTGCACTCAAGGTCAAGCGAGTTGAAGTTAAGCCATCAACTTAATGAAAGATAATTAGGGATTGAAGATTTTGAAAAAAAAGATTGTTGTGTGTGCTAGTGTCGGGATGTGTATTTGTCTTAAATTGTTATGGATTAAGGCTGAGCATTCAGAAATATTGTGCTATAATTCAATCATATGGCATTTAAGTTGATATTACGGTTGGAAGGCGGTTCTTGCATGCAGTCAATCTATGAGCGAATTGAGCACCTGATTGCCGAAAGAGGGATGACAAAGAAGGCCTTCTGTGAACAGCTGAAGATAAGCACAGGCAATTTGGGTGACTGGAAACGTGGTAAATCAATCCCGAGTACAAATAAACTCATTGAAATTGCTTCATTTTTTGATGTGAGTCTGGACTGGTTGATGATTGGGCGTTTATCGAAGGAAGCCATTGTGCGGGAAAAGCGGGAAGATTATTTTTTTAACGTGTTGCGGCAATTGAATTGCCAAGAGAGTGAATTATCGACTGTGGAACAGTCTTTTATTAGTGAATATATCGAGTTCACTCGTTATCGCAAATTCAAAGAGAGTAAAGATTCTGGAAACTATAGCTACCAACCTGAAGCGGAAGGCGAAAATAAGTCAGAGCAGGAAGGGACGTAAGTGCCTCTGGTTGATAAAAAACCTCCACTGTGCCCAAGGGAATGATTTCCGGGACAGTAGGGAGGTTTTTTTTCTGTAGAAATATCGGTTTAGTGATGCTGATCAAGAATACTGGAGTATTTGGGGTACAACTGGCGGATACAATCTGGACAGATGTCGTGTGTAAACTCGGCGGAAGTATGTTTTTCCAGATAGCGCTCAACGCTGTTCCATTCGTCTGATTCATTCTTGATATGTTTGCAAACGGCACAAATAGGCAGTAGTCCATGGAGGGTACGAGCTTCAGTCAAGGCTTGTCGCAGCTGAAGTTCTGTCTTCTTCTGTTCTGTAATATCTGTGTGAGCCACCAAAGCGAGGTTGGTATCCGTCGTAGGTCCGTTCTGTAAGGGAGTAAGTTCTACGCGAAACCATTTCTCTTCGTTGTGTGGTGTAATAACAGAGATATCGTATGTATGAGTTTGGTTAAAAGGAACAACGTTATGCCTCAGGTACCTCGCGAACTTGGTTGGATAGTGGTTTTTCTGTTGTGCTGCCCATGCTTCCATCAGGTGAAGGTAATGATTGTGGCGGCTGGCTGCACGTATGAAAAGTTTATGAAGTCCGTGCTGCCAGGCCCGGTTACAGCTTCGTATCATCCATTGATGATCAATAATGATCAACTGATGATTGGTCGCCTGGAACGATAGGCTTTCCAGGTCGGATGTAATGGTTCCCATGAGAGAAGTCCTCCTTATGATGATGAAAGTGTTCTTATCTCAGTTCCTCTGGTATGTTCAAAATGTCAGCGACCTGATGTCTGAATCGGGTTGCTTTGCGTGTGCCATGAATAAGGTTGGATAGACGGTAGGGCGGAATATCATGTTGTTCGCAAAAGGTTTTTTGATCGACCTGAAGTTCGGTTAGCCGTCGTTTGATAGCCCATCCGAACGGAGTGACTGGTTTCTTCTTGTTCAATAGGGTTCACCCCTGAGTGGATTTTATAGTATTCAGCAGGCCATTCTTCGTGTAAAATAGATAGGAATACGTGCTGTTAGTTACATTATATACGTAAATTCGTCATCTAACAATTAAAAAATACGGAAATAAGTGTATTTTTTGAATTAAAATGACGTAAGTTCGCATTTTGTTGATTGAACAAAATAAAAAAACACGCCAGCAAGGGGAGTTGCGGCGTGTTTTTGGTGTGCTCTGAAAAAGAGGTTTCGAGGAGGAGTGCGGAATTATGCTCTGTAAGCGTGCAGGCCTGCTCCAAGCATGTGGAAGCTGGGAAATAACGACTTCATAGACATGGACGTAGGATGCATGGGTGCATCCGGTGAGGAGGCGCTCACGGTAGTCCATTCATTCTCAAGGTCTGCGGTCAGGCGAGCCAGCAGTTCCCGAGTGGCATTTTCATTTAGGGGGATAACTTTGCAAGCTTCGGATACGCATGCATTCATGGCTGAATGTAAGTAGCCGAGAACCGCCTCTTCGACGGGGATATCGAGGTGGTGGTTGATCCAGGCGTGAACGGTGGGGAGGCAACCAACTGAATTGTATTTTACGAAGATTTGTTCAAGCGGGCTAAGGTCGATCCAAGGATGCAAGGCGCGAGACAGTTTGATTAAACGTTTGCCTATGATTGTTGCTTGCTCTCTAAGTTCAGGAGGGGTTCGCTGTACATGCACAAGTTTGTCGATCAGGGCAATTCGCCAAGTATCCTTATGATCTGTTGCGGTGTAAATCCCCTTGATAGCCATACCTTCTAGACGAACGAGACTGGGGTGTAACTGGCAACGCATAAATGATTCAAGTTCCTCAGCTGTCCGAATAGTGCCTTCCTTGATGTGGGTGTCCATGCCGAAGAAATGGGTGAATCCTCCCACCTGGACAGAGGGATCAAGCAGTTTCGCATAATCGAGTAGCTTATTCCCACGGTTCACGATCATTCGCCTCCTGCGCTTTATTGTGTTATGTTTAATTACATATGATGATCTTTTCTTAAGTTTAATGTGTAAATCCGAATTATATGATATATATATTCACATAAATATCCGTGTTTTGTCAATGATTTATGAGAAAATAAAAAACTTAATTAAATACAATTCATAATTAGTGTTATATAATATAACATTAAAAATTCTATCTGTGTCATATATCCATGTCTAAAATCACTTTGGCCATTTTGCCGAATCAGATTAATGATATGTAATTTTCGAGGAAATATGACTGAATTTTGCAAGAGGTGTGGAATAGGAAGGGGTGAAGAACTGTTATCAATTTAGAGTAAAGCCGGTTGTAGTAAAATGTCATTCATAAAGTAATTCATAAAGTGATTAATAAAGACTTTACTTTTGTTTAAGAATCCGGTATAATCAATTTTGTTGCCGATAATTTACGACATGCGGTCGTGGTGGAATGGCAGACACGCTATCTTGAGGGGGTAGTGGGCGTATGCCCGTGGAGGTTCGAGTCCTCTCGACCGCATCATATGAAGATTTACGAGAGAAGCTTTCCGTGATGGAGAGCTTCTTTTTTTGTTTTCATATAGCAACAAGGACGAATTATTTAGGATGAGGACATGTGTTAAAAGAGAGGACGCAAAAAAGCCGCCCAAAAGCTTGAGCAGTTTCTGGCTCTTTGCTTTATAGGTGGCTTTTTTCGTTTATATGTTTGTTCAAAAGTCTATATTTATTTGTTAATTAGCTTCTGAATATCCTCTTCGATTTTGTCCGGTGTAGTCTGCGGAGCATATCGTTTCACAACTTTACCGTCCTGATCGACAAGGAATTTGGTGAAGTTCCATTTGATGGCTTTGGAACCGAGCAAGCCTGGTGCTTCTTTCGTAATGTGTTGGAAGAGCGGATGAGCGCTTGAACCATTGACGTCAATTTTTTCAAACATAGGGAAGCTTACGCCATAATTCATCTGACAGAATTCAGCAATATCGTCGGAAGATCCTTTTTCCTGCGCGAATTGGTTGCTTGGGAATCCAAGCACTTCAAACGGAGCATCCTGGAATTTATCCTGAAGCTCTTGCAAGCCCTTGAATTGAGGGGTGAGACCGCACTGGCTTGCGGTATTCACAATTAACAACACTTTGCCGCGATATTGGGACATCTCAATCTCTTGTCCGCGAAGGGTGTTTACTTTGTAATCATAGACTGACATGGGGTACGCCTCCATCCTGTTATTCTTAATATACTTATTATATTTTAAACAATTAAATAATGCAAAACTTATTTGGATTTAGCGTTGTTATAACCATTCGCTTGCTGGACTCCAAAATGGATGAGAAATACATGAATCAATTTTTGTGCGGTTGAGAATTAGGTAGCTTGGAAGAGAAGGATAGCGTATGACCTCATTGTAAGCGTTATTATCAAAGGTTATTGCCGGAAATCTGGCGATTCGGTGATCTGTATGCACTTTACATGATCATGGTACGGGTGTATGATTCATAGCGTAATTTGAATTTTAATTAAATTGTACCTGAAAAACGAAACAAACGATAATATCGATCGGTCTTATACTCAAGATTTACGAACGATGTTTTAATCGCTGAGTTTCCATTCATTGTGTATGGAAAACGGGGGAACCAACAGAATGGGCTGTATGACAGCAGCGGACATTCATGGGGTGAATTTTTCGGTGAAATCCGGAAATAGGGCGACTCTCGCGCCCGAATCCGTCAGCTAACCTCGTAAGCGTTAAAGGGAGAGGCAACAAACCGCACGCTGGTTCATGGCGCTTTCGTCATGGATTATTTAAGAAGCGTTTCGGAGGCCTTGGTCCCCACGCTTCTTTTTTTGTTGTCTTTTCACGCCAAGGGAGGAACGAAGAATGGATAAAGAGATGATTTTGGTAACCGCTCCGAATGAAGCTGGACGTAAATTTGTGAAATTGCTGATGTATAAAAAAATGCCATTTGCCGTTCTGACGAACAGTGCTGATGAGGAGCGCAAACTTCGCCGTCTTGGCGTGGAACACGTCATCCGTATGAATACAGCAGCTGCTGAGAAATGGTTTTTGCCGCAAGGCAGTGTAGGCAATGTATTTATTTTTGAGAACAGTCTGAACTTGACATGCCGCTATCTTCAAATTTGTCGCTCTTGGACATCGAAGTCCTTGTGTGTGATCACGGAGCAGAGCCATCCTAAAGGGATTTATCGTGGAATGGGCGCCGATAAAATTGTGTATTCACTGAATGGAGAAGTCGGGTTCCTTCTTAATAGCTGCAATAAACCGGAGGCTGAAGTGAGCAGCTTGTGATTGACATTGATCCAAGGTAAGACGCCTGTTATAATTGCAGGTATAGACTAACGGAATTTGAGGAGACTCATGCTTGTCGTGGGTCTTCTTTTTTTATGGAAACAGTACGGTAGTATAGAAGCGAGGGATAACCTGCAGCTAACGAGGAGGAATCAGCGTGCCGGATATTGCCGGATTGAAGTGGTTGTTTTTTGATGTGGGGGATACGCTGGTGGACGAATGGGAGCCTGTAGATGATATTATTGGGCAATTCGTTCGGGAAGCGAATGATTACGGCTATCCAGTAAAGATTGAGGCGGTAAGAGAACTGTTTGCTACCTGTTACCGTAATTATGAACAGTGGCCCATGAAAGTGGCCATACGTACATATATTCATGATGAAGATCACCGCATTCAGATTCAGGACAAGCTGAAATTCCATAAAGAATTGGAGCAACCGTTTCCTTCTGCAACCAAGGTGCTTGAACAGCTTTCGCATCACTATCGCATTGGCATCATTGCGAATCAGAGTCCTGGGACTGAAGCGAGGCTGGAAAGCTACGGACTTCGTAAATATGTCCATGTCCTGGCCTGTTCGGCAGAAGAAGGGGTGTCCAAGCCTGATCCGGAGTTGTATGCGGTTGCTCTGAAGCAAGCTGGATGCGCGCCGGAAGAAGCGGTTATGATTGGAGATCGAATTGATAATGATATTATGCCAGCACGTAGTTTAGGCTTACGCACCATTCGCATTTTGCAAGGATACGGAAGGTTCCAGCCAGAGCTTTCGGATGACGAGCGTGCAGATTGGACGGTGGAGTCCCTAGATGAACTGCTGCCGCTACTCATACCCGATGAGGATGCAGGCAAATCTATATGAGTCTCAGGTTAGATCGTGTGGGGTAGATTAAAGGTATGAGGGTATTAGAGCGTATCACAATAATGATACAAAGAAGGCCGATTTGCGTTGGGATCAATACCAACAGCGAATCGGCCTTTTCATATATAAACTAGAACAGCATGATGGTCTGGATGATTAAATACACATTCAGCACAACGATGATAGCGGCAATAGCCCAAGAGACAATTTTGAGCCACAGTTTGTTTGCAAAAGGCCCCATGCTTTTTTTGTCACTTGTGAACATCACAAGCGGGATGACGGCGAATGGCAGCTGCAGGGACAGGATGACCTGACTCAAGATCAGCAACTCTTCAGTGCCGCGCTCACCGGCAATAGCAGTGACGATAACAGCAGGGATGATCGCAATCAGTCGGGTAACCAGTCTACGCAACCACGCCGGGATACGGATATTCAGGAAGCCTTCCATGACGATCTGTCCTGCAAGCGTGCCTGTAAGGGTTGAGTTCTGACCGGATGCGAGTAAAGCTACGCCGAACAAGACACTGGCGATCGTTGTACCAAGCAGTGGGGTTAGCAGATGATATGCATCGGATATCTCTGCTACCTGTGTCATGCCAGCGCTGTGGAATACAGCTGCAGATACGATCAGGATGGCTGCGTTAATGAACAGAGCTAACGTCAAAGCAATGGTTGAATCCAATGTGGTGTAGCGGATAGCTTCTCTTTTGCCCTGAGTCGTCTGCTCAATCTGGCGAGTCTGCACAATGGATGAATGCAGATACAGATTGTGCGGCATAACGGTAGCCCCGATGATGCCAATGGCGATGTAGAGCATGGCCGGGTTTTGCAAAATTTCGGTGCTAGGAACGAATCCGTGAAGAACACCGCCCATATCCGGTTTCGCCAAGAATAGGTCGATGCCGAAACAAAGAGCAATGGTTGCCATCAGCACGATGACGAGTGTTTCCAGTGCACGGAATCCTTTATTTTGTAGTACGAGAATGAGTAATACATCCACTGCGGTAATAATCACACCGTACAACATGGGAATGTTAAACAAAAGTTTAAGAGCGATTGCTGAGCCGATGACTTCAGCGAGATCCGTAGCCGCGATAGCCAGTTCACATAGAATCCATAACATCATGACAACGGGAGCGCTGAAGCGTTCACGACAGGCCTGAGCAAGATCACGCCCAGTGACAATACCTAGCTTGCCTGCGAGGGATTGAAGCACCACGGCCATCATGTTGGAAAAAAGGATGACGGACAATAACGTATAACCGAATTGCGAGCCGCCTGCGATATCCGTAGCCCAGTTGCCGGGGTCCATATAACCAACAGCGACAAGATACCCTGGACCGACAAAGGCGAGGAACTTTTTCCACCATGCCGCATTTTTGGGTACTTTCATGGAACTGTGTGCCTCACCTAGCGAGGGGGCCATCGTAGCTGCGGAAGCAGACGCATATTCGCTGGATGGAGAATTGAACGGATTTTTTTGACTCATACATGGATCACCTGACTTTACAATAAGATGTGGCCGGCCTGTAGCCGGAATAAATTCATTTTTAGGATGTGCTCTAGCACAAATGCTGTGGCAAATAAACGGGATAAATACGAGTGCTCATATATCTAAAATTTTATGTTCATGTTTACATTGTACACCCTCAATAATTTTTGTCTAGTGCAACTTTTGTGTAGTCGGACAAAAAAAGGAGAATTTTTCGAAGAGCCTCTTTATATCGTACCCATTTCGTAAAAAGATACGACTTTTATCATGTACGCATGAAATGTAGCCAAATGTAAAAGCTGATAAAGTACACAATCAGACGTTTCAAATCGAGCCAGAAGTTTAAAATGAATTGTAGGCAGTCAAAACTTTATTAACGAAGGAGAGATTCTGATGGAAGCTTTATATACAGCAACAGCGACAGTAAAAGGTGGACGAACAGGTTCGGTGGCTTCTTCGGACGGTGTGCTGCAACATGATCTGAAAATGCCGAAAGAACTTGGCGGTGCAGGTGGAGAAGGTACAAATCCCGAGCAACTTTTTGCAGCTGGATACGGTGCATGTTACGAGAGCGCTCTGGCTAACGTGGCACGCAAAGCAGGTGTGAAATTGGAGAATGTCGTTGTAACCAGCAACGTATCGATCGGCAAAGATCCAACAGATGACGGATTCAAGCTAGCGGTTCGTCTGGATGTAAGTATGCCGGGAGTGGATCACAGCCAGGCTGAAGATCTTGCCCGCAAGGCGCATGACTTCTGTCCGTATTCAAAAGCAACACGCGGCAACATTGACGTTGTACTCAACGTTGTCTAATAGATAGAAGAATTTCTCGCTCTTTCTCTTTGAAAGGCACAAGTAAAACAAAGAGCAAGGTATCCAGTGATATCTGATCTTCAAGCACACAAGCCCTGCTGGTAGCTCAGCAGGGTTTTGTTTTCCAACATATATCACCTGAGAATTCACCTAATCTGAAAGCGGAGGAGGATTTCTCGGTATTAAGTCGTACTCTTTTACATAAACGTACAGTCACTTCATGCCACATATTCCATTAAGGGGGAACGGCGATGAGTATTGAAGAGATGATTGAGAGGAAATTTGTATGCACCAAATGCCGGGGGACGGAATGCAACATTAAAGAAGTCTCTATGTCAGGAGCGGGGCTCAGTAAGGTGTTTGATATCCAGCATAACCATTATTTGTTTGTAGGCTGTACGGCCTGTGGATATGTGGAAGTGTTTAACCCGGACGTGTTGAAAGGCAAGAAACAAGGGCAAGTTGGCACAATTCTGGATATACTGTTCGGCGGATAGACATGCGTGAGTTGACATCGACCTGAAATTTCTTTAATATGATTTAGTACTGAAAGTGTCAGTGTCATTAGCATGAACCAAATTTGAATTCACGGGTGATATCCATGTCTTATAGACCAAGCATTGCACAACTGCAAGTAGCCAGCAAAAACGAAAAAGACGGATTGTACGAATTTACGATGAAACTGGTGGATGGTACACAGTGCCGTGTATTCTACTCCAAATCTCCGGATTGGAAAATGACTGCGATCAGCCGTCTGCAGAAAACACCTTGTCCTGTATGTCGTAAAGACTTCATCTGCAAATGTATGGATCAATGGTCAGGTGACCTGCATCAACAAATGATTAACGACGAGTGGATGGAAAAAGCACTGGCTGAGTAATTGTCGGACAGTTATGAGCGTAGGCACTGAGCCTGCGCTTTTTTTCTATTTTGCCAGAGAGATTGGTGGATCAAATTTAGGTTAGGCGAGGAAAGTTGGCTCAAAATGGGTAAGTAATCTAACAGCACCATATAGGAGGCCACGATCATATGACAGTAGACCAAGAGGATAAGCATCAGGGGCACCCAATTGTTCTTGTAGACGGCGTATGCAACTTTTGCCAAGGAATAACGAAATGGATTATCAAGCGTGACCCGGAAGGGAAATATCACTTTGCTTCACTGCAGTCGGATGTGGCGAAAGGATTGCTGGAGAAGGGTGGTCTGAGAACTGACAGCATGGATACGTTTGTATTGATTGAAAATGGAAAATACTATACACGCTCCACAGCAGCGTTAAGGTTGGCCAAAGGTCTCAAGTTTCCTTATCCGCTACTCTATGTGTTTGTTATTGTGCCCAAATTCATTCGTAATGCAGTATACAACTGGGTTGCGCGCAATCGGTACCGCTGGTTTGGGAAGGACGATGCATGTATGTTGCCTACACCCGAGACTAAAGATCGATTTTTATAAGTATAAAAGTATCAGTTTTCAAGGATAAGCTTCCATAAGAAAGAAGTTTCATGTAAGGTGATTAATATCGGCAATTACTGGGTAATTACTGTGGGTTACATTATTTTTTACATTATTGGGAGGATAACAACTTGAAGAAGTGGACGACAATGATTATTGGGGCATTATTGGCAGTAAGCTTGGCAGCATGCGGAAACGACACAGATAAATCTGCAACGCCGCCAGCAGGTAATGAAACAACGACTGAAAGCAACAATACAGCGGAGCAGAATGCGGCTGTTCCAACACTGGATGAATTGCTTGCCAAAACAGGTGAAGCAACGAAAGCGCTGAAAAGCTTCACTACAGAAGCTAACATTGATCAAAAAATTAAAGTGGATGCTGGTGAGCAATCTCAAGATCAGCAAGTAAAAACGTCTTTGAAAATGGATATCATTAAAGATCCAATGATGATCTATCAAGAGATGGAACTGGATATGTCTGGACAAAAGCAAAACGTAAAACAGTATATTACTTCAGACAAAATTTACTCCCAAGTGGGGGACCAGTGGGTAGCGATCCCAGAAGAGCAAACGAAGGCGCTCATCGAACAATTGAAAGCTAGCATGAACCCGGAAAAAGAGCTGGACCAATTCAAAAAAGTAAAAGAAGACGTTAAGATCACTGAAGAGGGCGACAACTATGTCCTGAACGCAGATGTATCGGGTGACAATGTCAAGGAATTGGCTAAATCCGTTATGGAACAAAACGGTTCAGATGCTCAAATGCAGGCTATGCTTGATCAAATGAACATTAAGAGCATGAAGATGAAATATTTGATTAACAAAGAGACGTCTCTTATGGAGAAGATCGATGTAGAGATGGTGATGGAGATGGAGCAAAACAATCAGAAAATGACGATGGACATGAAAATGGACACTTCGTTCTCCAACCATGACAAAGTTGCAGAAATCAAAATCCCGCAAGAGGCTTTGGACAGCGCAAAATAAGTAAAGCCTGAAACACCTTTGATTCTTACTTCGGAATACCTGTGGGTAGACCGGATAAGGATCAGGGGTGTTTTTTTGATTTTGGAAGTTCTTTAGAGTGTTATAATATGGACTTGTATGATTTATTTTTTAAATTTGGTCATTTGTAAAAGGATCAGCCGTGATTGTAAACATGTGGTTGCGTAAGGTTAATTCATCATTGTTTTAATGGGAAGGGGATACCGAGATGATCAAATATGCACATATTCATCACGTAAGTCTGGCTGTTCGTAATTTGGAAACCGCAAAAAAATTCTATTCGGGTTTGCTCGGAATGCAGGAGATTGAGCGTCCTCCGTTTCGTTCCACGGGTGCGTGGTATGCGATCGGCAGTCAGCAACTTCATCTGTTGCAACATCCGGAAGGTCATACGCTGCGGGAAGCGGGGATTGATACAACCGACGGACATTTTGCACTTTGGGTGGTCAGTTATTCGGAGACGCTAGCTTGGCTGGAAGAGCAAGGTATTGAATATGAAGCTAGACCAGATAGTGTGGCTGGATTCGCTCAGATTTTTATCCTTGATCCGGATCGAAATATCATTGAATTTGGAGCGCCTTATGGTTCTTAAGTGAGATGGTTAGAATAAATCCCTTGCTCGTCCAGAAATTGTATGTTATAGTGTGCATACATTCATAGCACGTGACGGAAGCACCGTCCATATCCTGCAATTTCATGCGGGAAATGGGCGGTGTTTTTTGTGCTTTTTTTTGATGGGAGGGAAACGTAATTGATTGTCCTTAAGGCAATGCTGGTATCGAGGGATAAAGATTATATCCAAGCTTGGCTTGACTATGTACAGCGTAGTTCGTCAAGCTCCACGATGCGATTCATCGCTTTTTCACAGTGGGAAGCATTCAGGAATCATATGGATGAACTGGATGAACAAGAGCTACCTGATCTGATCATCGCTGAACCTGAGTTTTTAAACCCTTGGTTGATGAATGGTGGGGATGTCTCAGGTATCCCATGGCTTATGCTTAGCGAAGGAGCTGACGAAGGGCACGAGGCGAAGCGACTCATGAAGTATCAGCCGTTGCCTGCGTTGCTTGAAGCCGTCAGGAGGGCTTGCAGGCAACCACGTAGTAAGCGGAGTCGACATTCGGGTCAAGAAACATTAACCATCGGTGTATTATCGGCATCGGGTGGGAGTGGCAAAACAGCCGTAGCTCTGCATATGGCGAAGCAACTTGGACTCGCTGGGTATTCTGTGTTGTATCTCAATCTGGAGACTCTGGACAGCTCATTTCCTTTCCTGGAGAGAGGGTTACGGCAGGGCAGTCAGCATCATGTGGAAGCAGAGACAGGTTTATCACGACTACTATATGATCTGAAAGCCCGTAAAAGGGAGGTAGCGGGTGGTCAGTTACAGACGCAGCGGCGTAGCCTGAATCAAGGTCCTACACAAGATAGAAGTGCGGGGGGAAGGAAAAGTACGGATGCACATACAGATATAGCGTCTGCTACTTATTCGGATATCTCGGTAACAGGACAAATGAAAACAATAGTTGAGTATGTTGTTGGGCATGAGGCATTAAAGGCGGATGTGTTCTGGCCGTTAGCCAACCGTAAGGAAATGTTACAGATGTCTAAAGCGGATACAGTGGATCTCATCCGGTATCTGACCGATTCCGGGCAATATGAAGTGTTGATTCTGGACGGAGACTCAGGCTGGGATGAACGTAGTGATGGCATCCTGAAAACGGCAGATACCTTCGTCTGGTTAGTAGAAGATGATATCGCCGCGATGCATCGATGGGGACAATGGCTTCAGCATAACGAGCGTAACCGAACAGAACTGTTAGGAAGTATGCTGGAGCGTACGTATTTTGTCATCAACAAATATCGGGAGCAAGTGATCAATCCATTGCCAAGACCTGATCTGTATGTGGATGCAGTGTTGCCTTATATTCCTTCTTGGAAACAGATGAATCAGGAAGAGGTCATGCTGAGTTCACCGATCTTCCAGCGTGAAGTAAAGAGATTGTGTGAATTGCTGATTCAGGCTGAAGGAGGTGGCTAGCCGCAAGACAAGATGCATTTATATACAGGAGGAGCCTGGAGAGTTATGACAGATCATTTATGGAACATCACAGACCGTGAAGAACAATTTCAAATGCTTCGCAGAGAGGTCCGAGCTTCGCTCGATATGACTTCTTCTGCCGGGGATGAGGAGTTGTGGCATGGGATTGAGAGAAAAGTTCTCGGTGATTCGGGCCTGGAAGATTTGACTTCAGGTGAGCGCCATGAGTTGGTGCAACGATTGTACGATTCTTTTCGCGGATTGGATATTCTACAACCTCTGGTGGATCACCCGGACATTACGGAGATTATGATCAACAGTCATCGGGAGATATTTGTGGAACAAGAAGGGGAGGTCAGACAGATTCCAATGCAATTCGAGTCCAGAGAGCGGTTGGAGGATATTATTCAAATAATCGTGTCTGGTGTGAACCGCATCGTCAATGAATCTTCCCCCATTGTGGATGCCCGCCTGAAGGACGGTTCACGGGTCAACATTGTGCTTCCGCCTATTGCGCTAAAGGGGCCAACGATGACGATCCGGAAGTTTCCCAGTGAGCCGATGAAGATGTCTGATCTGATTGAGAAGGGGGCCTTGCATGAGGAAGCAGCCGAGTTATTACAGCAGTTAGTGCGGAGCAAATACAACATTTTTATCGGGGGAGGTACAGGTTCCGGGAAAACGACTTTTCTGAACGCGTTATCCCAGTTCATCCCTGCTGATGAGCGGGTTATTACGATTGAGGATTCAGCGGAGTTACAGATCGTGACTGTGCCCAATCTCGTCTCTCTGGAGACCAGAAATGCCAATACAGAAGGAAAAGGTCTGATATCCATCAGGGATTTGATCAAGTCCTCTCTACGGATGCGTCCAAACCGGATTGTGATTGGGGAAGTACGGGGAGCGGAAGCACTGGATATGCTACAGGCGATGAACACTGGACATGATGGATCGTTGTCTACTGGTCACGCAAATACGATCTCGGACATGATCAGTAGACTTGAAACGATGGTCCTTAGTGGAGCGGAACTTCCCATTACTGTTGTAAGACAGCAGATTAGCTCGGCCATCGATATTTTTGTACATCTTTCCCGGCTTCGAGACCGTTCACGTCGTGTGACGGAAATCAGTGAAGTGATGGGTTTACGTCATGGTGAAGTGCTTTTGAACCCGTTGTTTCGATTTCAGGAGCAGGAGGAACGGGAAGGGCGTATCATTGGTGGACTCATCCGGGTGGGCAACCTGACCAAGGTGGATAAGATTCATATGGCCGGACTTGGAGAGTGGCTTGAAGGATACATAGAACAATTAGCTGAGCAGGCCGGACCAGAAAACAAGTAGTAAGCTATGAAGGTGAAGCGAGCTATAGGATGGGATACAAGGTGAGTGGAAAAGAAAAACGTCGTATAACAACTATAATTTAATATTTTTTGATGTGACCTATCTTGTTGTTAACGATTTTGGGAAGTTCCAAACCATGCTGTGAGAGAAAGAGGGTGCAGAGGGCGGTGCAGGGCAAGCAAACATTAACAAATTATACCGTATATACACTTAGCTCAAGACAACGCATTGTCTGTATGCTGGTCAGCGGATGTTTATTTTTCGGTGTTGGCTTGTTGTTTTATCATCACTGGTTGGCAGGTACGATACTGGCTGCTGGTTGTATATGGGTGCCCAGGTTTTGGACAAAGGTGCTACTGGAACGCAGAAGGATGACACTTAGTCTGCATTTCAAGCAAGCTCTGTATGCACTATCCTCGGCCCTGGCGGCCGGGAAGTCAGTGGAAAACGGTTTTAAGGAATCCGTTGAAGACCTGCGGATGTTGAACCCTGAGGCTGATACCGATTTGATTCGAGAGTTCACTATATTGCGGACACGCATGGAATACGGTCAGCCGATTGAAGAGGCGTTGCAGGATTTTTCGGAAAGGGCACAGATTGAAGATATTACGAATTTCGCAGACGTGTTTATTACTTGTAAACGAACGGGCGGTGATCTGGTGGAAGTGGTTCGTCGTACCTCCGCAGTGATTGGAGAAAAGCTGGATATTCAACAGGACATCATGGTTGCTGTGGCACAGAAAAGATTTGAATCCAAAGTGATGTTTGCGGCACCCTTCATTTTTTTGTTATTTCTCAACCTGACCGCCAAAGATTTTATGGAACCACTATACAGCGGGCTCGGATATCTCATTTCTACAGGTGCGCTTGCTGTGCTGGTCTGCTGTTATCTATGGATTCATCGCATTATGGATATCAAAGTGTGAGGAGATGAAAAGATGCTGTTTCCCCTCATGATTGGAGGAGTACTTAGTGCGGGCTGGATTGTGCTTGATCGAACCCGAGGGAAAACTTACAAGCATTTACGAAAGCTGCATATGGAAGGATTACGTTTGAAAAAAATGCATGCTCCGTTTCTGTTTATGCTGGACAAGTTCGAGATCGGCCGCAGATTACCTGTACTTATGTTTCGGATGCAGCACGCGATCCAGAAGATGCATGGCATACAACATAGCGGTGAGAAAACGCTACTCTATTGTGCTGAAATGTTGACATACTCATGGCTAGTGTTGCTGGCAGGATGTTTATTATCCCTTGTGAGGGAGGTAGGCACGGGAGCATTAGCTGGTGGAGTCGTTCTTGCAATTGCTTTACCGCTTGCGATGTATAAGGATCTTTACACCAAGGTGAAGCGAAGAGACCAAGATATCCTTATAGAGCTCCCTGAACTGCTTAATCGAATTGTGCTCTTGGTTGGGGCAGGAGAAACAGTACAACGTGCAATCAACCATAGTGTGAATAGCCAGGGCGAACGGAATCATCCCATGTACAACGAATTGCGGAGAGCGGCAGGGGACTGGAATAACGGATACTCGTTTCAGCAATCTTTAGAGCAGTTCAGTCGCCGATGTGGTGTGCAGGAAGTAACGATTTTTACAACGACAGTTTTACTGAATTTCCGGCGTGGAGGAGGTGACTTTGTATTGGCACTGCGGGATCTGTCACATGTATTGTGGGAGAAACGCAAGGCGGTTAGCCGGGCCAAGGGAGAGCAGGCCTCTTCGAAATTAGTGTTTCCGATGGTGCTGATCTTTTTTACAATCGTGATCATGATCGGTGCGCCAGCTTTTATGATGATGAACATGTAGGAGGGAAATTGGGATGAAGAACAAGGTAGCGGCATTTTGGAAAGAAGAAGAGGGTCTGGGCACGCTGGAACTGATTCTGATTATTGGTGTAATTATCATTATAGCGTTGATCTTCAAAGACCAGATTAAAAAGTTGGTAACAAGACTGCTGGTTAATGTCAGTAGCAAAAGTGATGAGTTTTTTGAGTAGACGTTTTAGAAAGGAAGAAGGGAGCTTCACTATCGAAGCTTCCCTGGTCTTCCCGATCATCTTATTTATCCTGATGTTGCTGCTGTTCTTCACGATGTACATGTACCAAAAAACGTTTTTAAACCAGCATGCTTATGCGGCTTCTGAACGAGCTGCCTACAGTTGGGATAATAGTCACAAACAGGCGCTGACAGGCGAATATGCTTCCGGGAAATATGATCACTTGTATTGGAGGTTAAGCGATGATCGGCTGTTAGGAGCTTTGTTTGGTTGGGCGGGAGCGGACAATGAGGTTAGTGTTTCTATACCTGGATCTGAAGGCGTTAGTCTTTCGGAAAAAAAACTAGCACAAGCATCAAGCCATATGCCTTCAGCGATGAAGGGCACAATGACATATCAAAATGCATTGATCCAGCGGAAGGTAACAACTGAGCTTGAGCAGGTTATATCGTTGCCTCTGCCCTCATTTTTGTTTGATTCCGGCAATCTTGTGCTCACGAAGGGCTCCTCTGCTGTTGTAGAACCGGTTGAATTCATCCGAACGGTGGATTTGATCCGTTATTACGGTGCCAAGTTTAAAGGAAAAGGCGGAAAGGAAGCGACTTCAGCTGTGGAGGCAGGGCAAGTTATACAGCATTTTGGAAAAAACGAAAAATGAGCAAAGGGGGAGAGAGGCACTGTTTAGAAAAAAAGATGGTGAAGCTGGAGCTGTAACGTTATTTCTGATTTTGATTCTGGCTGGAGTGTATATGTTTGTGGCGATTTTTATTGATTATGCGAGAATTGCCGCCTTCAAAGTACAGACGGAACGGATGGCACATGCCGCAATGAGATCCGTTATGTCAGCTTATGATACATCACTTCGGGAGTATGGTTTGTTTGCATATGGCGACAGTAGCGGCGATGCCATTATGGCCAAAGTGTTGAATGATAGTGTGAAACCTTCTTCCGTAAAGGATGGTTTCCCGATTCTGGATATTCAATGGGACACCACTTCACTCGGTATGGAACGTGAACTGGGCAGGTATGATATTTTTAATCGTCAAATCCAGGAAGACATGAAGTATAGAGCGCCGGTTGATTTTGCTATTGAAGTGATTAATCGATTCAAACCGATGTCAGAGGAGATGAAGGAAGCAGCACATACCGTAGATCTGTTGAAGAAATTACAAAAGCTCTATGACAAACGTGAGAAATTGCTGGATGAAGCGGTCGGGAATCAGATTGAATCTGCCGATAAGGTAATGAAACTTCCAGACTTGATCATGAAACCGCCAGCCCAGGCCATCTATGAAGAAATGCTTGAGACAGCGCCAGAGACAGCGGCAGAAGCGGCTGCACGTTATGCCGATTACTTAAGCAAGAAACAAGCAGACGAGGGACTGCCTTTCAATGAACAGCTGTACATATTGGAATTGGGGCGTTACCGGACAGGTGTAAATCAGATTGTGACAGGAATCAGCATGTTGATGCAACCAGCGCTAGAGGCGCATAAGACCAAACTATTGGAAGCACAGGACAAGATCGAAGAGGCACGTGAAATTAATGAAGAAATGAAACGATTGATTGCGGAAGGAGAAAATCGTTCCGAGAATGCCGGTTATGACAACGTGGGTAGCTCTACCCTTCCTGGAACGAGTCCGACATCTGCGGGTTCCGGCAATGAAGCCAAAAGTACTCGTTCGCTCGCTTCCGAGCTTGTCAGGGAAGATGCTCTATTTGATCGGATAAAATCTCGTGTGATTTCTCAAAATGAAGACTTCTCTGGCGTGCGAAAAGATAGCATGGAACTCAATACCCAGCTTCGGAGTGTGACGGGTATGAGTGGTGTTCCAATTAAACCTGCGGTCAGGCAGGCAAGTCAGACTACGGAACGTTATATGAATTCTTTTGGGAGAACAGGCCCTTCCAATCTTATCACACAGAGCCAACAGGAGCTTGAAAACGGCCGTGGATCGGATGCCCAGCGTAAAGAGAATGACAAGCAGTCCAAAGGGAAGTTGAAGGAAATCAAACGGATATTCAGCCGGATAGAAAACGGAAGTTCCGGTTCCGTGCAGACATTCAAACAGTTGGAACAATTTTATGAGGCCAACATAGCGTTCAATCAAAAAAGCTCTGAGCGAGCGGAAAAGACAGAGATTGCGAGTGATCCGTATGATTCCGGTGGAAATGCCATGAAGGGAATGGATCACCTGTTTGGAGGGATGTCAGGACTACTCGGACAACTTGGCGATGAGTTGTTTCAGAATGAATATGCGCTTGCTTACTTTAATTCCATGGATTTTGGTCAATTGTTCTCCTGGACGGAAGGTAGTGGAGATGTTAATGACGTGTTCAAACTGGAGAATCAGGAGCTGGAGTATATTCTATACGGTTTTCATAACCCTTCAGGTAACATCGCATCTGCATATGCGGAGGTCTTCGGAATGCGTCTGGCGATTCGTACAGCTGAAGGACTAAGTGAGAATAGTAAGCTTGGGAATCCGCTTCTTGTGCTGTCTGCCGCGATCCTATATGGAATCACGCATGCAATAGAAGATATGGTGAAGCTGGCGAAGGACGGCAATGTTGAATTATCCAAATATATCAAGGTGAAGCTGACATACAGGGATCACCTTAGATTGTTCCTGCTTATGCATAGCAATAATGATCGCAAAATGTCCCGAATGTTAGCCTTGATCCGATTGAATACGGGAGCTAACCCGGATGAGAAACAAACTTATGCTTCCGGTCAGATGCGCAGCAGCATCAAGCTATGGTTTTTGCCTGGAATTGTGCGAAGTATAGGCGCTGTTATGGGCAGTGAGGATCAAGTACAAGATGGACGCTTTTTCATTGAACGGAATGCGGATTATTCCTATTGAACACGTGAAAACATGTTGATGGAGGCATGATGGAAAAAAGGGTTCAGGTTCAGGATGAAAGGAAATGTGTGCAGATGCAACATCGGATCATGCGGATAAGCAGATTGGAACGCTTGAAGTCACTGAGAAAACAGGTGCTTGAAGCGAAGAAAGAACAGGGCACTATGGTGCTGGAGGCTTCGCTGGTTCTACCCATTTTTCTATTCTTTATCCTATTTCTTATCTTCATTGTTCAGATGACACTGATCTCCACCGCATTGCAGAGTACAGCGGGGGAAACGGTAAAACAGTTATCAACGAAGATTTATCCAGTATCACTTGCCTTCGCGCCTTCAGATTCTGCTGGAGGTGAGAGCCTGGAGGAGGGCTGGAAATGGCCACAGCTGTCCCTGACGGAATGGGCAGACGGTTACGCTTCTTCCTTGCCTTTACCCTTAAGTGACTGGGTGCGAGATGCAGCGAAACGTGGTGAAGAGCCACTGCAAAGAATCAAAACGTCGGTAATGGAAGCCATACTTGATCCGGTTGTGAAGCCGTTGTTACAACCATTTGTTGAAACTACACTGCTAGATATGGAACGTATTCATGTTAACGGAGTATCCGTTCCTAACTTGAAGAATAAGACGAATCCGTATTTCAGATTAGAGCTGAGTTATGAGTTGCCTGTGAAGGTTCCTTTTCTCGGCAAGCCTTTACGAATTCAAGTTGCTGCATCAGAGCGGATATGGATTGGTGACACAGGAGAAGGAAGTGGTAACGGAAGCGGGGGAGAAAATAGCACGGGGTCAGCAACTGTTTTATCAAAGCCAGATCCAGCATTCATAGGGAACCATGCAACGATAAAGGTTCAGGTCAAGCCAGGCGCAACGGCTAATCTCACGATTTTTTACAAGTCTGGTGAGAGTTCTGCGAAGCATATTGGCTGGGCTACGGCTGACGAGAACGGAATCATAGAATGGACATGGTTTGTGGGCACTCGAACAACGGAAGGGACTTGGAGTTTTGTTGTAGAGACTGCGGAGGGCATGCAGACGGAAACTTCATTTACGGTAGCATCCAGAAAGTAAGGAGCGATGATATAGGTGGGATGGTTTTATGTGATCTGTGGTATATATCTTCTGGTGGCGTTTGTAACCGATATACGGTCTATGAAAATTCCGAATCGGTTGACTCTACCAGTAACGGCAATGGGAGTGCTTGCTCATCTTGCTTGGGGAGGCTGGGGAGGTATGTGGTTCTCTTTAGCTGGATTTGCTGTTGGTTTCGGTATGTTGTTTTTAATGTACGTCATCGGTGCAGTCGGTGCAGGAGATGTGAAGTTATTTGGGGGCATAGGAGCTTGGACGGGGTTTACATTTGGCATACACGTGATCATATATTCCATTCTGTACGCTGGATTAATCGGCTTAGTTATCCTTTTATTTCGCAAAGATGCGTCGCAGAGAATACGTACAATGATGTTTAATATATTCGGTTTCTTTAAACTAGGCTCTCTTAAACTCGTAAGTCACGAAAAAACGTTGAAGTTCCCGTTTATGCTCGCTGTACTTCCCGGTTTCGTCAGCTCATGGATTTATATGTTTGGGTAGTTGCTCTGCTCTGGAATAACAGCGATTGAAAGGCTCCTCTGTTATTGGAGCATCCGTGTAATGACTTTTGTTAACATATTAAAACAATGGAAAGTGAGGAGCGGTATGTATGGCTTAACGAGGGATTTCGTACGTAACGGCGGGACATTTATGGTTTTGGAAAAAGCGGACGGGCTACGAATGGAGGAACTCAGCAGGGTGCAGATCGGTATGTTAACCTCGAATCGAATTCCTCGTATGCTACCTTTATTCACTCGGGAGATTGATCAGAATGTAACGTTACAGTATGACATCTCCGGATATAAGATGTTGTCCCAGATGTTAAAATCGAGTCAAATCAGCTTGCCAGTATTGTATAATCTTTTATTTCAGTTGGCAGAAGCTCTTGTGGAGTGCAGGCACTACATGTTGGAACCACAAAATTTGTGTATTCACGAAGACTATATATTTATTCAGGGGGCAATGGAGCAAGGGGAGCTTGGTTTAGTTTACGTACCCATGATGAATGCCCATGCCCGGCAGGAGAAGCAACCCCCGCAGATATTCCGTGACTTGGTAATCAAGCTTATGGCTCATGTTCAGGAATTAGAAGGAGAGGGCATACAACGAGTATTACAGTTATGTGATGATGAGCGGTGGGACATTCGGCAATTACGTGAACTTTTATTAGAATTGTGTACTGGTAAACCAGCACGACTGATATCCAGTCAGCTACCTGAAAAGAAAAGTGTCGCCAGACTTAATTACAATAAACCTGATGCAGAACAATCAGATCGTCATCAACGTGAGCGCCAGCAAATCATCAAACCGGATGTAGACATTAAAAAAGTAGACCCCTATTCGAAATCTTTATTACACAGGCCAACAGCTGGCCAACCTTCGTCGAGAAATACAAACTACTTTCATCAGAATCAGACCTCAACTCAACTTGAGTCCTCTTCATCATTTGTTTCCGTAGATCAGAAAAATGTGGAGATGGAAGAGCAAAATTCGGTCATTAGCTCTTCGCGTACAACATATATCTGGCTAGGTTGTATAGTTTCCATGGCATTAGTATGGAGATTTATCTACATGCAACAGCCAAGTCAGAATGCAATGATTTTGTCTACAGCGCTAAGTGTTGGCCTCATTGCAGTGGCGAGTTGGATGTGGAAGAGAACGGGTGATTCCGCTGGTAAATCCGGCGTTCATATCCCTTTCTCTTTATCAGTGCTAGGCAGGAAAAAGGATAAGGGGGCTAAAGTAGAAGAGGAGATGTTTCAGGAGAGCTGGCGCTGGAATGCCATGGATAAGCCCGAAGAAGATAAGGGGAAATCCATTGAATCTTTGCCTGAGGTTGCTGAAGATCATACCTCTTCCCGCCTTCGCAGCATGAGCATATCCCCTATGAACCTAAAGTCTGAAGAAATGCTCAATCCACCATATACTGAGAAGCGGGATAGGGAATGGGGGAGCACTTCTGAACCCCATCTCACGGACTCAGCCGCTGAGGCAACAGTTAATCTGCAGGCACTGGACGGATTATCCAATGAAGACAGAAGCCCTAGTCTACCATCATATTACCTTGAACTAACTTTAAATAAAGGTGGAGGGAGCAAACGTGTTGATGTGAAGGGGGCATCTTTTGTCATTGGAAGAGCGGCGGATATGGTTCAATATGTAGATAACTCGACAGGTGTATCACGTGCACATGTGGAATTGAGTCGGAGCAAGTCTGGTTATGCTCTCAAGGATCTAGGCTCCGTCAATGGAACGATGCTTCAAGGAAATCTGCTGGCTCCTTACAAAGAATATCCACTGACGGATGGGGATACGTTCATCCTGGCCGAATCGGTCTACGTTTATCGAGTGTCAGGATGAACTGTACGATCCAAATGTAATTTGTTTTAATCGGATAACCCGCGATGCTTCAGGTCCTCAAGAGCCTGAGTCAATGTGGGGAAGGTAAACTTAAAACCGTGATCCAAGGATTTTTGTGGAATGACCCGTTGTCCTTGAAGCAGGACGACGGATAGTTCACCAACCAGTGTTTTGATCAGGAAGCCAGGGACAGGGAACCAGTGAGGACGATGATAAACTTTGCCTACCGTACGGCCGAATTCATCATTGGTTACCGGGTTGGGCGAAGAAGCATTAATTGGACCCGAAATCTCTTTGTTATGAATAGTGAAGTCAATCAGTCGAACGATATCCATAATGTGAATCCAACTGGTCCACTGTTTGCCGCTGCCGATCTTGCCGCCAAATCCGAGCATATAGGGCAGTTTCATCAATGGGAATGCCCCTTTTTTATGACCCAAAACGAGACTGACACGGATTTTGACCAGTCTTACATCCCGGATGGCATCGGCGGCAACTTCCCATTGTTCCGAGACGCGAGAAGGAAAATTCATCGACCTTTGCGGGCTGCTCTCATCAAAGGTTTCATCGGGAGAGGTGCCGTAAATTGCCATGGCCGAAGCCTGGACGACAACTTCTGGCTTTTGTCGTAGCGATTCCACTAGTTTAGCAACCCGGGCAACGGTTGTAACTCTGGATTCCACAATTTCCAACTTGGCCTTCGTTGTCCAACGCTGGTTCAATGTCTCGCCCGCTAAATTCACCAGAGCATCAAAACCTTCCAGTTCCTGCGGAGTTTCTTCGAGCTGATCCCAGGATATATATGTAAGGTTTTTACTCGGATTATGCATGTCAGGAAGCTTGCGAGTGATTACTTTCACATGATGTCCGGCCTGCAACCAGTAATCTACAAGTGCGCCTCCGACAAATCCGGTACCTCCACAAATGGCAATTTTCATATTGAACATCCTCTCTTATGGGTCAAAAAGCCCCGCAAGGTAAGTTAAATGAGTGAAAAGGGCTTACCGAGCGGAGCTAACATGTGTTTAATTTAACCAAATTGGTACCACATCTAACGATGCTGACCTGCTATATTTTCCAATCGGTTCATACGCTATAATTCATCAAATTATTATTTCATCAAATGGCGATAGGGAGTATAGTCGATTTTATTTTTCTCCAGAAACTTAACCAGAAATTTATTGTCCCGTTTTGGTGTCGCAATGATATAACCTTTAATGCAATGGTCTCTGGACACTTCGGTTGCATGATCTTCCACGGCAATTTTACCAATCTCGGCAGCAATGGAATGTTTGGCAATGTCGCGAAAAGGGCCAGGTACAGGCTCAACAAGCTGATCCAGAAAAGCTTTGGCTTCATCTGTCCATAGGTGGCGGCTTGTCTCCACCCAGTGATTCTGCCAATCCAGCTTGGACTTTCCGTCAGCTTTCGGCAGCACTTTAAGGAACTTGCGCATCATGAAAAATCCACCGATGCACATGCTTCCAAGCAGCAAAAGCGTCCAGAACGCAATCGTATTCATAAACCAGTTGCTGGGCGAACTACTCGTTAAAAGCTGGGTGTAGGTATTAAAAATCATTGCCAAATCACCTCGGTTTATTGATTTTCACGCCCTGATGAAAAGGCGTCCATGTTCCGTAATTTGCTGTCAAAAATAGCCTCTCATTCGAATTATATCGCATTTCTAGATTTATTTCGATAATCGCGTTATGATAGTGGATAATTCAGAAAAAGGGGGATCTATTGATGCTGAAAATCGGCTCCCACGTGTCCTTTTCGGACAAGGGATTATTGAGTGCAACGAAGGAAGCGTCCTCGTACGGTTCCAGTTCGTTTATGATATATACGGGTGCACCGCAGAACACACGCCGCAAGCCTATTGAATCGATGTTTATTGAGGAAGGCAAACTTGCAATGCAGGAAGGCGGATTTGAGGACATTGTTGTGCATGCTCCTTATATCATCAACCTGGGCTCTTACAAGGACAGCACATATGGACTGGCTGTGGACTTCCTTCAGGAGGAAATTCGCCGTACTCACGCCATTGGTGTGAAAAACATCGTATTGCACCCAGGTGCATTTACGGATAAGGATGCTCATTACGGTATCGAACGTATTGCACAAGGATTAAATGAAGTGCTCGATGGTATTCAGGAAACCGATGTGAATATTGCACTGGAGACGATGGCTGGTAAAGGAACCGAAATGGGCCGTAGCTTCGAGGAACTTGCACAGATTATTGAGAAAGTGAAACATAACGAACGTCTGACGGTGTGCATGGATACGTGCCACATTCATGATGCGGGTTATGACATTGTCAACGATCTGGATGGTGTACTGGATCAATTTGATCGAACGGTTGGACTTGACCGCATTGCTGTAATGCACATTAACGATAGTAAAAACCCTGCCGGTGCACGCAAAGACCGTCATACACCGATTGGATCGGGCTGGATTGGTTTTGAAGCAATCAACCGTATTGTAAACCATGAGAAGCTGAATAATCGTCCATTCATTCTGGAAACGCCGTGGATTGGTAAAGATGCCAAAACCCAGCGACCGATGTATGAAATTGAAATTGCATTGCTGCGCGGAGACGTGGAAGGCCGTTTCGGTCAGGAGTTCCTGAGTGAAGTCGAGCAAATGCAGCACTTCTTCAAGGGTAAGGAACTGGATTCCCGTGCGTATGTACTTGATATGTGGACACTGCTCAAAAATGATGCCAAAGCCAAAAAAGCTGATCCGCGTGAACCGCTGGAACGCTTGTATGACATGGTGACAGAGGCGGCATTGTTCCCGCATTTGAATGAAGAACAAATCAATCACCGCTTGATTGCTTGGCTTGCAGGGTAATCCCTGCAAGTCTTGCCTGATATAGTTCATGTATGTCTTGTCTAATTGAAGGAGGAAGATTAACCCGATGGAGATTCACGCAAAACAAATACGACCTGATGATCAAAACCGCGCCAATCGAGCGCGTATGCTTATTTCCTGTCCGGATGGTCCGGGAATTGTAGCAGCGGTATCACACTTTTTGCATCAACATGGTGCCAACATTGTACAGTCTGACCAGTATACGATGGACCCGTCAGGCGGTATGTTTTTTATGCGGATCGAGTTCGATCTACCGCAACTGGAGAGCAACTTGGCGAAGCTGGAAGCGGATTTTGCCGATGTAGCAACACGTTTCGAGATGGAATGGTCTCTTTCAGCGGTTAGCCGCAAAAAAAGGTTGGCTATTTTTGTATCCAAAGAGGATCACTGTTTGGTAGAGCTGCTCTGGCAATGGCAGGCTGGCGATCTTGATGCGGATATTGCGCTTGTGGTCAGCAACCATTTGGATATGAAAAACTATGTAGAGTCTTTCGGCATTCCGTATCACCATATTCCGGTTACAGCCGATACGAAAAAAGAAGCGGAGCAACGTCAACTGGAAGTGATCGGCAACGATGTGGATGTGATTATTCTCGCCCGTTATATGCAGATTATCTCTCCAACGTTTATTGAACATTACCGTAACCGTATTATCAACATTCATCATTCGTTCTTGCCAGCCTTTGTTGGAGGTAAGCCATACGCTCAAGCCTATAACCGTGGTGTTAAAATCATTGGCGCAACGGCGCATTATGTAACGGAGGAGCTGGATGGCGGCCCAATTATTGAACAGGACGTTCAGCGTGTAAGCCATGGGGATAATGTGACCGAATTGAAACGCATTGGACGTACTATTGAGCGTGTTGTGCTTGCGCGGGCTGTGAAATGGCATGTGGAGGACCGTGTTCTTGTACACGAAAATAAAACAGTCGTATTTTAAGTCTAAGTTTACGCTTTAATACTGTGCAAGGTTGATCCGTAACCTTACAAGAGAAGTAGACTCAGTCACTCAGAGAGTGCTGCACTATAATCCGAGCGGCCCCAGTTCAATGATGAACCGGGTGCCGCTTTTTGGCGTGTATGTATTTTCCGCATAGACCTAACAAAGTACCAAAGAGAAGATGGCCAACGACCCAATAGAAAATGGCACCAGCGTCATTCAGATCGGGTACACGTGGGGATAACGGAGACAAAGGGAGATAGAGCAGGGAAGAGACGGCTCCAATAAGTATTCCTCTACTGACTGGACGGCCTGAACGTCTGATCCACCAGATATAGAAAATCCCGATGATAACAGATACAGCAAGGTGCAGGAAAAATTCGATCCATTCCGGCAGGCGCGGAGGAAGCCCTGGTACAAAATCAATGTTAAGTAGCAAGGTGTATACCTTTTCGTCAGTTAATGTTTGGACCACTTTGAGAAACAGTCCCAGAAAAACGCCGCTGACGATTCCGGTTATGATCCCGGAAAACAAGGGTAATGATGATTTTAACGAACGAGACGGGTGTCGCACTGCATCTGACATTACAAGCCCTCCTTGGAATGAAGCATACCTAGCTATCTGAAAAATAAACCGTTCACCTTGCTCTCGAATCGAGAGATACAGACTAGAAGATGCAAATTTCACGTTAATCTCTAAAAAGTGTATGGTTTTCAGCTTAAAGGTTATACTTCATCCGATGGATTAACAAGGTTTAGCGAGAATCAGCCGAATTTTTCCGTAACTTTCTAAAAGAAGGTTATGGAAAAGCTTCACGGCAAGTGATACAATACAAAAGTGAATAAGTCAAAATGAAACATTCAAGCGGATTCACTTATTGTTTATGCGGTTTGCTTGTATGATGAGAGGGACTCGCTTGCGCACCCGACTTATCTAAAGACATGAGGAGGACAAACCATGACTGACAAGAACGAAGCGATTCAAAAGGACGAGAACACCACAATCGACAATCTGTCGATTACAACCGTACGTACTTTGGCGATTGATGCAATTGAGAAGGCAAATTCCGGACACCCGGGTATGCCGATGGGCTCCGCTCCGATGGGGTACCAGCTTTTTGCAAAAACGATGACTCATAACCCGGACCACCCGACTTGGATTAACCGGGACCGCTTTGTGCTGTCCGCAGGACATGGCTCCATGTTGCTGTACAGCTTGCTGCACCTGAGCGGCTACGATCTTCCTATGGAAGAATTGAAACAATTCCGTCAATGGGGAAGCAAAACTCCGGGTCACCCGGAATTCGGACATACAGCTGGTGTTGATGCAACTACCGGACCACTGGGTCAAGGTATTGCAATGGCAGTTGGTATGGCTATGGCTGAAGCTCAACTGGGCGCGACTTATAACAAAGATCAATTTAACGTTGTTGATCACTACACATATGCAATCTGCGGTGATGGCGACCTGATGGAAGGCGTATCTCATGAATCTGCTTCCCTGGCTGGACGTCTGGGCCTTGGTAAACTGATCATGTTGTTCGATTCCAACGACATTACGCTGGATGGCAAACTTGATCTGTCTTCTTCCGAAAGCATCGCTAAACGCTTCGATGCGTATGGCTGGCAAGTATTGCGTGTTGAAGATGGTAACGATTTGCCTGCAATTGAAAAAGCAATCAAAGAAGGTCAAGCAGACACAGCACGTCCTACATTGATCGAAGTGAAAACCGTTATCGGTTACGGTAGCCCGAACAAACAAGGTAAAGGCGGCCACGGCGGTACTCACGGATCTCCACTGGGTGCAGAAGAAGCTAAACTGACTAAAGAATATTATAAATGGGTATATGAAGAAAACTTCCACGTACCAGCTGAAGTTCGCGATCACTTTGCTCAAGTAAAAGAAAAAGGTATTGCTGCAAACAAAGCATGGGACGCACAATTTGCTGAGTACAAAAAAGCATACCCTGAACTGGCTGCTCAGTTCGAAACAGCAATTAACGGTGACCTTCCAGAAGGCTGGGATCGTGATCTGCCGAAATATGCGGCAACAGACAAAGCATTGTCTACGCGTGTAGCTTCCGGTAACGCTCTGAACGGTCTTGCACACAATGTGCCTCATCTGACAGGTGGTTCTGCTGACTTGGAAAGCTCCACAATGACGCACTTGAACAACCTGGCGAACTTCACTCCGGAAGACTATTCCGGCCGTAACATCTACTTCGGTATCCGTGAATTCGGTATGGCTGGTGCGATGAACGGTATGGCATTGCACAGCGGCGTGAAAGTATTCGGCGGTACGTTCTTCGTATTTACCGACTACCTGCGTCCGGCTGTTCGTCTGGCTGCACTGATGAGCCTGCCAGTAACGTATGTTCTGACTCACGACAGTATCGCTGTTGGTGAAGATGGTCCTACGCACGAGCCGATCGAGCAATTGGCTTCCCTGCGTATCATCCCGAACCTGACGGTAATTCGTCCAGCTGACGGTAACGAAACTTCTGCAGCTTGGGCTTACGCGCTGGAGAACAAGAGCAACCCGGTTGCCTTGGTACTGACTCGTCAAAACTTGCCGATCCTCGAAGGTACTGTAGAAGGTGCACGTGAGAACGTTAAACGTGGTGCTTATGTGGTGTCCGATGCTAAAGACGGTAAAGCGGTAGCACAAATCATCGCGACAGGTTCTGAAGTACAGCTCGCTGTTAAAGCTCAAGCTGCACTTGCTGAGCAAGGGATTCAAGTTCGCGTAATCAGCATGCCTAGCTGGGATCTGTTCGAGAAACAAGACAAAGCTTACAAAGAGTCCGTTCTTCTTCCGGATGTTAAAGCTCGTCTGGCAATCGAAATGGCTTATCCAATGGGCTGGGAAAAATATGTTGGAGATCAAGGTGACATTCTCGGAATCAGCACATTCGGTGCTTCCGCGCCTGGCGACCGTGTAATCCAGGAGTATGGTTTTACTGTGGATAACGTAGTTAGCCGCGTAAAAGCATTGCTGTAATTAAAACTTTATACTTCAACAGTCTGTCATGGGCCGAACGTCTTCCGGCGCTTCTGGCTCATGACAGTTGTTATTTCCGCAGAGTCAAGGGCGGCATGGCTGCCCTGATCTGTGTTGCCTTTTGTTTTCATTAACTTCAGGGGAGCGGGTACGCATGTCACAATTCGATCAAGTCAGTGTAGTGAAAAAGGCCAACATATATTATGATGGCCAGGTAACCAGTAGAACGGTTATTTTGGGGGATGGCAGCAAAGTGACGCTAGGTATCATGCTTCCAGGTAACTATGAGTTCGGCACAGATTCCCGCGAAATTATGGAGATTCTGTCCGGCGATCTGAGAGTATTGCTTCCTGGTGAAGAAGAGTGGCAAGAGATTCAAGGCCAAGCTACATTCCACGTGCCTGCTGAATCCAAATTCAAACTGGAGATACGCAGCGTTACCGACTACGTCTGCTCGTACCCGGCGGAATAACACAAGAAGGGGAACTCGAACCGCATTGTTGCGGATTCGATTTGCCCTTTTTGCTTCTTGAATGTTAACAGCCAAGTTCGTGCATAAGCTTGTCAGCAAGTTGGATTTGAAGTATCCTTAGGACAAGTTGTTTAACATGGAAAACGGAAATATTATACCGATATCAGGAGGTTTTTGAGATCATGGCAAAAAAAGTGACATTTGACTATAGTACAGCTTTGCAATTTGTAAACCAGCACGAAGTAGACTATTTCGCTGAACCGATCCGTTTGGCTCACGAGCAACTTCATAATGGTACAGGAACAGGTTCCGACTATCTCGGTTGGATCGACCTTCCGACAGCATATGACAAAGAAGAATTTGCCCGCATCCAAAAAGCGGCTGCTAAAATCCAAAGTGATTCCGAAGTGCTGATCGTGATTGGTATCGGTGGATCTTACCTAGGAGCACGCGCAGCGATCGAAATGCTGACACATTCCTTCTACAACAACTTGCCGAAAGACAAACGCAAAACTCCTGAGATTTATTTTGCAGGTAACAACATTAGCTCTACGTATGTGACACACTTGCTGGATCTGGTAGAAGGTAAAGACTTCTCCGTGAACGTTATCTCTAAATCGGGTACAACAACTGAACCAGCGATTGCATTCCGTATCTTCCGTGCAGCTCTGGAGAAAAAATACGGGAAAGAGGAAGCTCGCAAACGTATCTACGCAACAACAGATAAAGAGCGCGGAGCACTCAAAAAGCTGGCGAATGAAGAAGGTTATGAATCTTTCATCATCCCGGATGATGTAGGTGGACGTTATTCCGTACTCACAGCAGTAGGTTTGTTGCCAATCGCAACAGCAGGGATCAACATCGAAGAAATGATGCAAGGCGCAGCTGATGCTTCCAAAGAGTACAGCAATCCGAATGTAGCGGAGAACGAAGCGTATCAATACGCCGCTGTTCGTAACGCATTGTACCGTAAAGGCAAAGGAACAGAGATTCTGGTAAACTACGAGCCTTCCTTGCACTTCGTATCCGAGTGGTGGAAACAGCTCTTTGGTGAAAGCGAAGGTAAAGACTACAAGGGCATCTATCCTGCATCCGTAGATTTCTCCACAGACTTGCACTCTATGGGTCAATTCATTCAGGAAGGTAGCCGTAACATCTTCGAAACCGTTATTCAAGTCGCAGAAGTATCCGAGCACATTTCCATTGAAGCTGATGCGGACGATTTGGACGGTTTGAACTTCTTGGAAGGAAAAACGATGGATTTCGTCAACAAAAAAGCATTCCAAGGAACGTTGCTCGCACATACAGATGGCCAAGTTCCAAATCTGATTGTGAACATTCCAGATATGACTCCATATTCCTTCGGATATCTGGTATACTTCTTTGAAAAAGCATGTGGCATCAGCGGATATTTGCTGGGTGTGAATCCATTTGACCAACCAGGCGTGGAAGCATACAAGAAAAATATGTTCGCATTGCTGGGCAAACCAGGCTTTGAAGAAGAGAAAGCAGCGCTCGAAGCGAGACTGTCTGAATAATTCATGGCTTCGCTCATATAGTTAAATAAAGATTGTTAAGTTCATCCGGGAATGCGAGCTTTTGCAGGGTATCGTTTCCCGGGTGTCATTAACCAAGGCAGTTCATCCGCAATATGCGGGGAACTGCTTTCTTGTAAAATGGATGATTTACGGAAAGTTGGATTGGAAATGATTGAACGTTATCGAACGGTTCGAGGATCGGGACAACTGGAAATTGTGATCAAAAAATCACGGTTTATCGGTCATATTATGCCGGTCTCAACTGAGGAAGAAGCTATTGCTTTTATTGATGATATCAAGAAAAAGCATTGGAATGCGACACATAACTGCTCGGCGTACATGATTGGCGAGCGGGATGAGATTCAGAAGCAGTCTGATGACGGGGAGCCGAGTGGTACAGCGGGTAAACCTATTCTTGAGGTGATCAAGAATCAGCAATTAAAGAATGTAGCGATTGTTGTTACACGATACTTCGGGGGAATCATGCTTGGCGCTGGTGGACTTATTCGTGCGTATACAGATGGAGCTGTGGCAGCGATCGAAGCAGGAGAAGCCATTACCAAAGTGCTGCATCGAGAAGTATTTGTCGAATTGGATTATACGTGGCTTGGGAAAGTGGAAAATGAGTTAAGGGGCCGGGAAGTGCGTACAGGTGAAACGGCTTTCACCGATAAAGTTACGTTAACTTGTCTTCCGCCGGATAGTGAAACCGAGGCATTTATCGCCTGGATCACGGATTTGACGCAAGGGCAATCCCGGATCACGGAGGGACAGCGGCTTTATTTTATTGAAGGGGAATAAAATATATGGCTAGAAGAGCAGTCGAACAGGAGTTGTCGAGGGAGCGGATACTGGAGGCGGCGAGGCATCTTTTTATTACCAAAGGATACCGCGCCATTTCGATGCGAAGCATCGGCCAGCATCTTGGCTATAGTCATGGGTCGCTGTATTATCATTTTAAGGAAAAAGCAGAATTGTTCTATGCGATCGTGGTAGAGGATTTCAACCATCTGGGACATCTACTGTTGCAAGCCATGGTCAGGCCGGTTGCAGGCGGCGTGAACAAAGTGGAGCATATTCTGATGGAGTTTATTCGATTTGGTCTGGAAAATCCGTATCAATACGAGATTATGTTTATGATTCGGGACGAGGAGTTATTGTCCTATTGTCGTACGGAGCAAGGACGTTGTTTCGAACTGTTTGCGTCGATTATTCGGCAGTATATGAAGGAAGAGGGCTGTGCCGAAGAAGATATTCAGCATGTGCCGCGTACTTTGTTTTTGGCTATGCACGGATTCATATCGTATCATATTCAAGACCGTTTAACGTTTGCGGAGATCGAATCCTCTGCGTTGTCTCATGTGAAAGTATTGTGCCGTAACTTGGGTCAGCAGCCTGGCGTGCAATAATTTGCCGCTTATGCCTGCCCCTACACTTCAAGGCGGTGATTGATCATAACATTAACTCTTTATTACGTTATCATGCGAAAGATATTATTTTCATACGCTGAAGATGAAGACAGGCGTTCCTAACCCCGGTACAGGGTGGAGCGCCTGTTTGTGTTTGTCTTTTTTGGAGATGGAACTTAACCTTCCATAATTTTAATAAAATACTCCCGGTTACGCGGTCCATCAAATTCGCAAAAATAGATTCCTTGCCAGCGTCCGAGAAGCAGTCTGCCTTCATGAAGGATGACAGTCTGTGATGGACCGGTAGTTATTGATTTGAGGTGAGAGGCCGTATTGCCCTCGGCATGACGATACTGAGGGTGCTCCCATGGGTACACCTCATCGAGACGTAACAAGACATCATGTTTAACATCGGGATCCGCATTTTCATTAATGGCAATGCCGGCTGTTGTATGTGGACAATAAATAAGCACGGTGCCATTCTGCACGCCGCTGCTTTGTACAACTTGTTTGACTTCCCGTGTGATATCCTTCATTTCATCTCTTGCAAATGTTGATATATTTTTTGTGTATAACATGTCTTTCCTCCTTGTCGTTGTAATGGCTCTCCTCAATTTTAACTCCCTAATAGTTCGAATAAAAGCATTGACGATCAGCACTGCAAACTGGTAAAGTATCAGATAAGCAAAAACCAAGTAGACTAATGGGAATAATAATAAAGTAAACTTATCCAACTCAGGAAAATGTCGTATGAAGTCAGGTAGACTGCCGACCGGAGTTAAAGCCGGAGGCTGGGAGGGAACACAGTAATGAACACCGTTCTTCGTCACAAGGGATGGACTTGGGGTTTTCGCAGTACCGTATTGTTATATTTCATCGTGCTCATTGTACTTCCAATCATCGGTGTGTACGCTAATTCCTTCTCAGAAGGATGGAGCAATTTTGCTGAGAGTATCATGGACCCGATCGCATGGAAGGCGGTGCTGTTAACGGTACGTCTGGCCGTGGTCGCCGCTATAATTAATGTGGTCTTGGGAACCATGATTGCCTGGGTTTTAACCAGATATCGATTCGTTGGCAGATCATTTCTTAACAGTCTCGTCGATTTGCCGTTTGCGTTACCAACAGCCGTAGGCGGTCTGATGATTATGCTGTTGCTCGGCCCGATCAGTGCTGTCGGAAAACTGGCTGAATCAATGGGGTTTGAAATTGTTTTTCATCAGCCTGCAATTGTGATTGCGATGACCTTTGTTACCTTTCCTTTTGTCATCCGGGCAGTGCAGCCTTTGCTGGAAGAGATCGATCCTTCCGAGGAAGAGGCTTCGTACACGATGGGTGCTTCCAAGGCACGTACATTCATGCAGGTCATTCTGCCATCTATGGCTCCTGGCATGATTAGCGGCGGAATGTTGGCTTTTTCCAGAGCGCTCGCTGAATTCGGCGCGGTTGTACTGGTTGCCGGTAATATTCCAGGCAGAACACTAACCGCTTCTGTTTTTATCTATGGTGAGATTGAAAGTGATAACCCGACTGGGGCTGCTGCCGTATCCGTGTTGCTACTAACGCTCTCCTTCCTGATCCTCTGGCTGATCAATCTGGTACAGATGCGGGGGAGAAGAAGATGAGAAGACTCTTAATCGGACTTACGTTTGTAGTATTCACACTGCTGTTGATCATTCCTCTTGGACGGATTCTGATTGGCGCATTTGAGGATGGTGCAGGTGGCTTTGTTAAAGGCATTATGCGTCCTGAGGCGCTTCACGCACTGATGATGACAGGGTTGGTCGTTCTGGTGGTTACTCTGTTAAATACATTGTTTGGCATCATGATGGCGATTTATCTGGTCCGCGCAGGATGGCTGAGTGATCGGGTGAAAGGACTGCTTAACAGCATTGTCGATTTACCTTATGCGGTATCGCCTGTTATTGGCGGTTTGATGATTGTTTTGTTGCTTGGACCAAACAGCATCATGGGAGGATTTTTTGAGGGCATCGGATTTAATGTGGTTTACGCTTTTCCAGGCATGGTTATTGCCACGTTGTTCGTTACGTTCCCGTTGATGGTAAGGGAAGTTATGCCCGTCCTGCAAGAGCTAGGTTCGCAGCAGGAAGAGGCAGCTTCCACACTTGGAGCCTATGGCTGGAGAACGTTTTGGAGTGTTACCTGGCCTTCCATCCGCTGGGCAGTGGTCTATGGTCTGGTTCTGACGGTAGCGCGTTCACTGGGAGAATTCGGGGCGGTATTGGTCGTATCCGGTAACATTATGAATAAAACGCAGACAGCAACAACACTGGTGTATCAGGATGTAGAGAATTTCAACGTGTCAGCCGCAAATGGTGTGGCATTGGTGCTGGTAACCTTCTCCGTAGGACTGCTGCTCCTGATGGAATGGGCCAAGAAGCGAAAGGAAGTGCATTGAGATGCATGTAGAAGTTCGTGATCTGAACAAACACTTTGGTGATTTTCATGCGGTAAAAGATGTCTCGTTCGATATTGCCAAAGGCCATCTGATCGGTTTGCTCGGCCCCAGCGGAGGCGGGAAAACGTCGATTCTGCGTATGCTAGCAGGGCTTGAAAGCCCAGGGTCGGGCGAGATCCGCTTCCACGGAAAAGTCGTGAATCATCTGCCGCCTCAAGAGCGAGGCATTGGATTTGTATTTCAGAACTATGCGTTGTTCAAACATATGAGTGTTTTTGATAATATTGCGTTTGGTCTCAAGGTGAAAAAGACATCCAAAGCCCAGATTCGTGATCGCGTGATGGAACTCGTTGAGCTGACTGGGCTGAAAGGTTTCGAACAGCGTTATCCGCACCAGCTGTCAGGTGGACAGCGTCAACGTGTGGCCTTTGCCAGAGCGCTTGCGCCTGAGCCGCAGTTACTGCTTCTGGACGAACCGTTTGCAGCCATTGATGCAAAGATCCGTCAAGAGCTTCGTTCATGGCTACGTGAGTTGATCGAGCGGGTAGGAATCACGTCCATCTTTGTTACTCACGATCAGGATGAAGCCATTGAAGTAGCAGATGAGATTATGATTATCAGCCAAGGCCGTTTGGAGCAAAAGGGTACCCCTTGGGATATTTATAAAAATCCGCAGACCCCTTTCGTGGCGACTTTTATTGGGGAGTCCACGGTGGTGGAGGATGCCTCTCAGCTGAAAGGTTTCGAGCATGCGGTGCAAGGTGGCAATACACGTGCGCTGATAAGACCCGAGTATATCGAGATTGGACTCAAAAACGAGTTCACGATGTTGTCTGCAACGGAAAAAGGGATTGTGAAACATCTTCACTTCCGCGGTAGTGAATGGATGGTTGAAGTTGAGGTGGAGGGACATAAGCTCATCACTTATCGCTCATTGGAGAAAACGACACTAGAGATCGGGCAAACGATTCGTGTGCTTGTGCACCGCGCCTATTTGTTCAACGACTCGGAGAGCTGGGTTGTTGAGAACCGACTGAAAGAAGATCCGATGCCTGTCATGATCTAGAGCCTGTTATGTTAAGAATAAAGCAGAAATGAAAGAAGGAGCGGCCATGCAGACGAGCCAAAACAATAAGAAATTTATACCTCTATACGTGATCCTGATGCTTGTGCTCGTCTGTGTGACTGCCGGATGCAGCAAGCAGGAGCCAGGGCAGCCAGCCGGGGTTTCGAGTGGGGATTCTTCGAACACACTGGTTATTGGTGCATATAGCGTAGCGAAAGATGCGGTAGGTGAACTGTTGCCCAAGTTCCAGGCAGAATGGAAAGCCAAAACGGGACAGAGTATTAATTTTCAAGAGTCTTATGAAGCCTCAGGAACTCAAGCTAGAGCGATCGTCGGCGGGTTCGAAGCGGATGTAGCCTTGCTGGCGATGGAAAGTGACATCGATAAACTGGTGAAGGCCAAGCTGGTCACTACGGATTGGAAACAAACGCCGAATGAGGGCATGATTACTCGTTCAATCGTTGTACTGGGAACACGAGCAGGCAATCCACTTGGGATTAAAGATTTTCAGGATTTAACCAAACCTGGCGTAAAGGTGCTGTATCCTAACCCGAAAACATCCGGTGGTGCACAGTGGGATATTAATGCAATCTATGGTGCAGGATTGAAGCTTTCGGAGGAGAAAGAGGGCAAGAAAGACCCTGCCGCAGCCAAAGCATTTCTGGAAGAGGTGCACCAGAACGTTGAATCCCTGGATAAGAGTGGCCGTTCCTCGATGGCGGCATTTGAATACGGTGTAGGCGACGTCATCGTAACATACGAGAATGAATTGCTCGCTCGAATCGCAAAGGGTGTAGATTATGATATCGTGGTGCCCAAAAATACAATACTCATCGAAAATCCTGCAGTGGTGGTGGATAAATATGCTGACAAACATGGCAATCGGGAGCTGGCGGAAGCCTTTATCGCATACTTGCGGACACCTGAAGCGCAGCGTATTTTTGCGAAACACGGCTTCCGCTCGGTAGACCCGGACGTATTTGCCGAGACGAAAGAATCGTTCCCGACACCAGCGGGACTGTTTGATATCAACTATCTGGGTGGATGGGATGAGGTGCGGAAGACACTGTATTCCAAACGCGGCGTATGGTATCAGGTACTGGCGGGACTGTAGCAGCTAATGTGAACCTTCATTTTACGGCATGCCGAGATGGAGGTTTTTTACTACGAAAAGGTTATAATAGGAAGTATACTAATACACATGTTGGCATAATCGTAATTGAAGAGAGGTGTGACCGTAATGAGTACAGA
Organism: Paenibacillus cucumis (ex Kampfer et al. 2016); assembly: GCF_019748695.1. Classification (NCBI taxonomy): domain Bacteria; kingdom Bacillati; phylum Bacillota; class Bacilli; order Caryophanales; family Paenibacillaceae; genus Paenibacillus; species Paenibacillus cucumis (ex Kampfer et al. 2016). The sequence goes on from NZ_JACLIC010000038.1 coordinate 37,510, forward strand.
GATCAAATTGTCCCAAAGCACAGCGATTCGGCTGGAGCAGGCCCGCGGCAAGGGCATGCCAGAAGCGGATATATTAAAAGCGATTCAAGCCAAGGATGTAGCGGCATTTGATACCGTATCCGAAGAGCATTATCGGTACGATACGTTTTTCTCCTATGCGGACGAGCATGGTGAGAACTTGGAAGGGGCTGTACGGAACGGGTATCGAATTACGTTTAATACACGTGGCGGCCTGGGCATCTGGCTGGAAAAAGCATTTAATCTGCAAGTAGACAAGGATTTCGCGGTGGGTGAGGGAATCATCACCGGTTTGCAGTTGACTGCAGAACAGGCTGAGGTGCTAGAGCAACGTCTGGCATGTAACTGGGTCATCACGGATGCCTTAGAGGTTCCTGCTGGCCGTGAACTGACGTTGAAACTGCGTGCGCTGGTGTGAGCGGACGCATATGGAATCATCGTGTCTGAGGCTGGGTTTCTCCAGCCCGGTCAGACGACAGACTTTCCCGGCCAGCTGTGATGAGCTGTGAGTGGGGGAGTCTTTTTTTTGCAAAAGCGGAGGTAGGGGATTACAATTTACATAAAATATTTGTGGCACAACTTTGTTGATTACGAAGGAAGAGACATCACATCTGAGCTGAATCGGCTTCAGGGAGCGAGAGGGGAATGCGGAATGAATCAGCTCACATTTCTGGGCACAGGCGACGCCATGGGTGTCCCAAGGGTGTATTGTAGTTGTGAGGTATGTGCAGAGGCGAGGCAGACAGGAGAAAATCGACGAAAACGTTCATCGGTCATGATTCATGATGGTAGTCACGTGGAAGATCAGCCTGAAGACGGGATGTTTATGATCGACTGCGGGCCGGACTGGCGTTCTCAGATGGAAGATCAGGGAATGCGTATGGTGCATACGTTGCTGATTACACATGCGCATTTTGATCATATCGGCGGCCTGCCGGAATGGGCGGATGCGTGCCGCTGGCTAGGCGTGAAGGGTAAGCTGTATGCCCCGCGTGAGGTAATCGTTACGATACAGGGACAATTTCCGTGGCTCGCTCGTCACATGGATTTTATGGAAACGGATAACGGGATTGAACTCGGTGGATGGACGATTCGCTCCTGGAAAGTGTGTCACGGACACAATGGATTTTCGTACGCTTATCGATTGGAACGTAGGGGGTATGCTTGGGCTTACTGTTCGGATGCTATAGATTTGAAGGAAGACGAGAAGGAACTGTTGTATGGACTGGATCTACTGGTATTGGGCACAAGTTTTGTGCATGAGCTGGCGGAGTTTTCAACGCGTTCGGTGTACGATATGCAGGAGGCGCAGGAGCTTTTGCGAGAGCTGAAGCCGGGATACACTTATTTTACACATATGTCCCATGATGTAGATGTAAGGCAGGACTATAAACTGGATCAGGGCATTACCATAGCACGAACAGGCATGACGGTGACGCTGGGCTAAGATTCGATGTGAAATCAGGATTCGGCATTGAAATTGGAGAATTTGAGGTTGAGGAATAGATTTTGTTGTAAAAAATAAATTTAGAAGAGCGTATCCTTTTCAGGAGGTTCTTCGTTTACATAATGAAACACTTAATCAGGAACCAGCAAAGGGGGGCCCCCGAGATGGCCTTTGTGAAGTCCGCAGATTGCGAAGTCAACAGACTTGAGCATGAATGGAGTAACACGCGTAATTACAAGACGGATCATGTTGGAGATGGCGGAATTACCAATCAAATGAATCAAGCTAGTTCAATAAATCAGATTACTACAACGAATCAGAGATATGATATGGATTGTACAAAGGATGCTGATGGGAAACGTATTTCGCACCCCATGTTGCACGATATATTGCCTGATTTGATGGCTTCACTCTATGCATATTGCTTGTCATTGACCAAATCAGTGACAGAGACAGAGGATCTCGTACAGGAAACCTGTCTTAAGGGATTATCGTCAGAGGTGGTGCAAGCTTCCGAAAGATCAAACGCGTCGTTTAATTGGGAGGCTTATCTGATTCGGATTGCACGCAATACATGGATTGATGGAATTCGTAAGCAGGAGAAGCTTCGATCTATTCTCGCGGAGATGAAATCTGTGATGTCCGAATGTACGGAAGAAGAATCATTTGAAGAGCTGGAGTCTGCGGTGCAGCTGTTAGTTCACACCTTGCCACCGTGGCAACGAGCAATCTATATATTACGTGAAATCATGGGATATAAGGCGGCAGAAACCGCTGAGATGCTGCATACAACCGAAGGTGCTGTAAAAGCGGCATTAAGCCGTGCCCGTACAGCTTTAACCAAGGTTAGGCATACATTGGAGGAAGCAGGGATGGATGCTGCATTGGAACAGGGGACGATGAAAGAGTCCGCAGATCTGGAGCAAGAGCAGCTCCGCAATTATCTGATGGCTTTCCGTCAAGGAGATACTGCACGTCTAATTGATCTGTGCCTGAACCGTATGCATGATCCGATAGCTGTGGCGGGTACGATTCTGCAACAGGTTCTGCCGTCTCGAGCGATGCAGCCAGTGATGTACGGTTATGTCACTTCGAGCACGAATCCAATGTCTTATGGAAGTGCGTATACGGTCATCATGGCTGCCTAATATAAGGAGGCGACACATATGAACGTAGTACCTTACGTTGTTGAACAGACCGCTCGCGGTGAGCGGAGTTATGATATTTATTCACGTTTGCTGAAGGACCGCATCATTATGGTGTCAGGAGAGATTGAAGATCAGATGGCCAATGCCATTGTGGCCCAATTATTGTTTTTGAGTGCCGAGGACCCGGATAAAGATATTCAGATGTACATTAACAGTCCGGGGGGATCGGTGACAGCAGGTTTCTCCATTTATGATACGATGCAGTTTGTGAAGCCGGATATTTCGACGATCTGTACCGGTATGGCGGCGAGTTTTGGTACGATTTTGCTGGTGGGCGGCACCAAGGGGAAACGAATGGCGTTACCGAACAGCGAGATTATGATTCATCAGCCGCATGGAGGTACACGCGGGCAGGCATCCGATATGCTGATACATGCAAACCGGATTATCCAGCACCGCCAGCGTCTGAATCAGTTGCTTGCAGACCATACAGGCCAGCCGCTGGAGCGCATTGAAAAAGACTCTGACCGCGATTATTTCCTCACCGCAGCCGAAGCGGTGGAATATGGTCTGGTGGATAAGGTTGTTACAGGTGCGTAGTGTCACCTTAGATGGAATTGACGAAGCGAGTGACACAGACAGCAAATATAATCGAAACGACGGATGTAAAGATTTGGACGACAGGGGACTGTCGTTCTTTTTTTTTGTTTTTTCTATTGGAGGTAAGAAAATGGATAAAAAAGGTTGACCTAAACCGGATATAGTGTGTATATTATATATATACACTATGCCTGGTTATTAATATGAAACAATGGCAATGAGGTGAAAGAAAGAAAATGAATATACGGATATCCAATGCATCGAGCGATCCCATCTATATCCAGATTTTATCCCAGATTCGGCAGAGCATTCTGAACGGAGAACTGGCAGCAGGAGACCATCTTCCTTCCATCCGTCAACTTGCGAAGGATTTGCAAGTCAGCGTCATTACGACGAAACGTGTGTATGAAGAACTGGAAAAAGAGCAACTGATTGATTCCGTGGTTGGCAAGGGAAGTTTTGTATCCGGTGCAAATCAGGATTTTATCCGCGAGAGACGTATGAAGCAATTAGAAGCGAAGATGCTTGAGGTTATTCAGGAGAGCAAGGAACTGGGCATGAGCGCACAGGATTTGATTCATCATCTTACTTTGCTGTTAGAGGAGGAATAGGCAAGATGAATGCGATAGAATTGCGGAATGTTACGAAAGGGTATCCGTTATTTAAGGTGGATAACATATCCACAGATGTGAAACAGGGATTTATCACAGGGCTCATTGGCCCAAACGGAGCTGGAAAAAGTACATTAATCCGAATGATTACCGGACTCATCCATCCTGATCAGGGGACATTGCGAACGCTGGGCAGTGAGAATCCGAGCGGTGATGTGGCTGTCAAGCAGCGGCTCGGTATTGTGTCCGATGAATGCTTTTATTATGAACATTTGACCATCAGGGAGATGTCAAGGTTAATCGCTCCTTTTTACAGTCGCTGGGACCATGCCGTATTCAAGAGTTATTTGGAACAATTCGAATTGTCTCCAAAAAAGAAAATCCAGGATTTATCCAAAGGCATGAAGATCAAATTCTCGCTTGCGGTTGCCTTGTCTCATGATGCCGATCTGCTTGTCATGGATGAACCAACATCCGGTCTTGACCCGGTTTTTCGGAGAGAGCTGCTTGATCTACTGGCCGGCATGATACAGGACGAGGCCAAATCCATCATTTTCTCGACACATATTACGACGGATCTGGAGCGGATCGCGGACTATATCGCTTTTGTTAATCAAGGCAAGCTGATTTTTAATGAGGCCAAAGACGACGTACTTGAGCGCTACACCATTGTGAAAGGCGATATGGATCTACTGGATGCGGATACCCGGCGTCAATTCGTTGGCATACGTGAAACAACGATTGGTTTTGAAGCGTTATCGGACAACAAAGTGGAGGCACAGCGCATGTTCGGCAGTGAGGCTCTTTTGCATAGGCCGGCGTTGGAAGACTTGATTTATTTCACGGCAAAAGGGGGGCGTCAACATGCTTAATCTGCTTCGTAAAGACTTTATTGCACTGAGAAGTTCTTTGTGGATTATTGCTCTGTATGTGGTGATTTTCAGTTGGGCGTTTATTCCGAAGATGGAAATGTCCATGTATCTCGTAGGGATTTATACGGCTTTTGGCTCGATTATGCTAGCTACGATGATTGATATCAAAAACCATAATCATAACTTTTTAGTTACACTTCCAGTCAGTCGCAAACAGATCGTGCAAGCAAAGTATCTGTCTTCCATTCTCTATTCCCTGTTTGGAGTGCTTGTATCCTACGGCATTCACACGATTGTTAACCTGAATTATCCTGAACTCAACAAACCTCATTATTCCCTGTTGGATATCCTTATTTCTATGGGGTTGGTATTTATACTGGTATCTATTTATATGCCACTTTTCTATGCACTCAGCAAAAAGGGAGCAGGCATTATTAATACGGTTTTCTTCGTTTGTTTAATTGTTCTTGCTCAACCGACTGCGTTTATTCTTGATGTTGCGGGTAAAGATGGGCTGATCACAACACCCATTATCGTGGGGATTGCCATAGCCATAGTGACCTTGTTTTTTGTTTCGTATGTCGTCACGATCCGGTTATTTGAGAGAAAAGATCTGTGAGCGGATTGACTTTAGGGACTCGAAGCGGGCGCTAACGATCACAGATGAGCCTATTTGCTCCATTTCAGGTGATTTAAGAATGTAACGATCTCAGGAGATGCTATTTTAGTTATTTCGATGGAAAATGGGTAAAAATCACATGTTTCCATTGAAATAAGGTCACTGGTGATCGTTACATTTTTTAGGTTGTGAAAAACGCCTAAATAAGGTTTCTGGCTTTAAAGCCCCCTAATCCAATTGGACACTCG